>NZ_JBFUIC010000007.1:0-75160 GCF_056402075.1 Pseudomonas sp. P4_C3 | reverse complement strand
GTGTCGGTCAGGTAGTCCGGGGCGTTGCGGTCCATCATCACCTTGCCGGCGATCATCCGCAGGTCCAGTTGCTCGGCGGCTTCGAAGAACGAGTTCACCGATTGCGGGTGCACGCCTGAGTCCGTTCAAGTCGCTGTACCTGGCCACTCTCGGCGGCGCTCGTGCGCTGCGCCTGGAAGACAAGATCGGCACCCTGCAACCGGGCACCGACGCCGACTTCCTGGTGCTGGACTACAACGCCACACCGCTGCTGGGCTATCGCCTGAAGCAGGCCAATAACATCGCCGAGACGTTGTTTGTGTTGATGACTCTGGGGGATGACCGGACTGTTCAGCAGACCTATGCGGCGGGGAACCTGGTGCATCAGCGCTAAGGTTTTTCCGGGCATAAAAAAATCCCCCGCAATCGTCAGATTCCGGGGGATTTTTTTGATCCTCTGTAGGAGCGAGCTTGCTCGCGAAGAACGCAAGAGCGCCGCAGTAATTCAGGCACCCCGTGTTATCGTTCACGACCATCGTCGGAACGCCGCCCGGAGCAAGCTCGCTCCTACAGATCAGATTTTCGCGGTCGACCGCCCAGGCTTCTTGGTCTGCAGCAAATGCGAGAACACCGCATGCAGATCATCCGAAGCACTTTCCTCGTCGAGGTTGAGCTTGCTGTCGATGTGATCCATGTGATGCATCATCAGGTTCACCGCCAGTTCAGCGTCGCGCTTTTCGATGGCGTCGATCAGTTGGGTGTGCTCGTCGTAGGAGCAGTGAGAACGGTTGCCGCTTTCGTACTGGGCGATGATCAGCGACGTCTGGGACACCAGGCTGCGCTGGAAACTGATCAGCGGCGCGTTTTTCGCCGCTTCTGCCAGTTTCAGGTGGAATTCGCCCGACAGGCGGATGCCGGCACCACGGTCGCCACGGGAAAAGCTGTCGCGTTCGTCATTGACCATCTGGCGCAATTCGGCAATCTGCTCGGCGGTGGCGTGTTGCACCGCCAGCTCAGTGATCGCGCGCTCGACCAGACGCCGGGCCATGAACACCTGGCGCGCCTCTTCGACACTCGGACTGGCGACCACGGCGCCGCGATTCGGACGCAGCAGCACCACGCCTTCATGGGCCAGGCGCGACAAAGCGCGGCGAATGATGGTGCGGCTGACCCCGAAAATTTCCCCCAGCGCTTCTTCGCTCAACTTGGTGCCGGGCGCCAGGCGCTGTTCGAGGATGGCCTCGAAGATATGCGCGTAGACAATATCGTCCTGGGTACCGCTACGGCCGGCTTTGCCTGCTCGCGGTTGTTTCTTTAGGGGTTGCAACTGTTCGTTCATGGGCACTCGAGTCGGAAGAACTGCGGCGAATTGACGGTGACTGTATTACGGCACGGTGGGTCGCTGGCAAGTATCGCGTAAATAACATAGCGATTGTACACAATGGACGGTGGCAACACGACTGTACGGCTGAAAGTCGCCTCGGCTGTATCGCAACGTCTGGTTACTTTTGAGTTTAGGCTTTAACGCAGAATCCGCAGCCTGAACACGATCCCTGTAGGAGCTGCCGAAGGCTGCGATCTTTTGATCTTGAAAAATCAAAAGATCGCAGCCTTCGGCAGCTCCTACAGGGAATATCTTCATTAGTAGAAGGAACACCACCGTCATGAACGACGCCACGCACGCGCAGCTCCGCCCTTTGGCCGACACCTCGCCCTCGGCCATCGTCGCTGGCTTCATCGCCATGATGACCGGTTACACCAGCTCCCTGGTGCTGATGTTCCAGGCCGGGCAAGCCGCAGGGCTAAGCAGCGGGCAGATTTCTTCGTGGATCTGGGCCATCTCGATCGGCATGGCGGTGTGCTCGATTGGCCTGTCCCTGCGCTATCGCACGCCGATCACCATTGCCTGGTCGACCCCCGGCGCCGCGCTGCTGATCACCAGCCTGGGCGGCGTGAGCTACGGCGAAGCCATCGGCGCCTACATCACCTGCGCGGTGCTGGTGACAATTTGCGGGCTGACCGGCAGCTTCGAACGGCTGATGAAAAAGATTCCCGCATCCCTGGCCGCCGCCCTGCTGGCGGGGATCCTGTTCAAGATCGGCAGCGAGATTTTCGTCGCAGCGCAACACCGCACCGCCCTGGTACTGGGGATGTTTGTCACTTATCTGGTGGTCAAGCGCCTGTCGCCACGCTATGCGGTGTTGGCTGCATTGCTGATCGGCACGGCATTGTCGGGCTTCATGGGGCTGCTGGACTTCAGCGGTTTCCACCTGGAAGTGGCCACGCCGGTCTGGACCACGCCGCACTTCTCCCTGGCCGCGACCATCAGCATCGGCATCCCGCTGTTTGTCGTCGCCATGACCTCACAAAACATGCCCGGCATCGCCGTATTGCGCGCCGATGGTTACACGGTGCCCGCTTCGCCGCTGATCACCACCACCGGCATCGCCAGTTTGCTGCTGGCACCGTTCGGTTCCCACGGGATCAATCTGGCGGCGATCAGCGCGGCGATCTGCACCGGACCGCACGCCCATGAGGATCGCCACAAACGCTACACCGCAGCAGTCTGGTGCGGGGTTTTCTACGGGATCGCCGGGGTGTTCGGCGCGACGCTCGCAGCATTGTTTGCCGCGCTGCCCAAGGAACTGGTGCTGTCGATTGCGGCGCTGGCGCTGTTCGGCTCGATCATCAACGGCTTGAGCATCGCAATGAGCGAAGTGAAGGAACGTGAAGCAGCGCTGATCACCTTCATGGTCACGGCATCGGGGCTGACGCTGTTTTCCATCGGTTCGGCGTTCTGGGGGATTGTCGCGGGGGTGGTGACGCTGCTGATCCTGAACTGGCGCAAGGCCCTGTAGGAGCGAGCTTGCTCCGGGCGGCGTTCCGACGATGAACCTGAGAGCACTGCGGGGTGTCAGGTTTCCAGCGTTATCGTTGACGACCTTCGCGAGCAAGCTCGCTCCTACAAAAAAAAGCAAAAAAAACGGCGACCCTTGGGTCGCCGTTTTTTTAGAACATCAAGCTACCGGATTGATCGGCTTTTCCGGGTACCAGACGTCCAGCAACGGGCTGACTTCAACGCTGGTCAGCTCGGTGCGGCCTTTGAGCCAGGCTTCAACGGCAGCGCGCTGTTCAGCGCTGACCGAGCCACGCTTCTGCAGGCAAACCAGACCGTAGTCGTCGCCGCCAACATAACCCAGACCGTTGGCTTCCATGGCTTCTTTGAGGAACGCATCGAGGAAAGCATCAATGGCTTCATCAGCCAAATCTTCTTTGAAATCCAGGTTCAGTTCGAAACCCAGCTCTTGAAATTCATCGACGCACAGTTTTTTGCGCAGACGCTGGGAACGGTTAGTCGCCATTGGAACAATCCTCTTAAGTAATAACGGGCGGCACTTTAGCAGTTTAAGCCGCCGATTGCCTGACTCTCTGGGCCACCACGCCTACCGTCGGTAAAAAAATAGCCGATCCAAATGCCCACGCACGGCCCAAGTGGTGACACCTTGGGGCATAATGCCGACACTTTCATGACCATTGAGGGAATTTATCTCCATGCCCTCACCTTATTTCC
This sequence comes from Pseudomonas sp. P4_C3, assembly GCF_056402075.1. Taxonomy (NCBI): domain Bacteria; kingdom Pseudomonadati; phylum Pseudomonadota; class Gammaproteobacteria; order Pseudomonadales; family Pseudomonadaceae; genus Pseudomonas; species Pseudomonas sp. P4_C3. Next base: position 71,610 of record NZ_JBFUIC010000007.1, on the reverse strand, counting down.
CCTCGGCTGTAGGGTTTTATTTCAGATGATCAAATCTTTGCGTCCATTGCTGTTGGCCGGTTTTCTTCTCCCACTGGCCCTCTCCGTTTCCGCCGCTCCAATCAATACCGCGTTGTCGCCCAACGTTGAAAAAGCCCTGAAAGCCAGCAAGTTGCAGGACAACGCCCTGTCGCTGGTGATGATCCCGCTCACCGGTCCCGGCACCCCGACGGTGTTCAATGCCGACGTGTCGGTCAACCCGGCGTCGACCATGAAACTGGTCACCACCTACGCGGCCCTGGAAATGCTCGGCCCGAACCACCAGTGGAAAACCGAGTTCTACACCGACGGCACCTTGAGTGGCGGCATTCTCAACGGCAACCTCTACCTCAAGGGTGGCGGCGATCCGAAGTTGAACATGGAAAAACTCTGGCTGCTGATGCGCGACCTGCGTGCCAACGGCGTGACCCAGGTCACCGGCGACCTGGTGCTGGATAAAACCTTCTTCGTACAACCGCAACTGCCGGAGTTCAATGACGACGGTAACGACGAGAACAAGCCGTTCCTGGTCAAACCTGACTCGCTGCTGGTCAACCTCAAGGCGCTGCGCTTTGTCGCACGCAATGATTCGGGCAAGGTGCTGGTCTCGGTTGAACCGCCGATTGCAACCATCCGCATCGACAATCAGGTCAAGGCCCTCAATTCCAAGCAATGCACTGGTGGCGTGCGTTACAACCCGGTGGCACAGACCGATGGCAGCGTGACCGTGACGGTCGGTGGCCAACTGGGTGAAGGCTGCAGCTCGCAGACCTACCTGTCGCTGCTCGACCACGCGACCTACACCGCTGGCGCCGTCCGCGCAATCTGGAAGGAACTGGGTGGCAGTATTCAGGGCAAGGATGTGCTGGCGCCTACACCGAAAGACGCCAAGGTCCTGGCCCGGGCGTTCTCGCCGGACCTGGCGGAAATCATCCGCGACATCAACAAGTACAGTAACAACACCATGGCCCAGCAGTTGTTCCTGAGCCTCGGTCAACGCTTCCGTACCGATGCCGATGGTGACGACGCCAAGGCCGCCCAGCGTGTCGTGCGTCAGTGGCTGGCGAAAAAGGGCATCACCGCGCCGCACCTGGTGATGGAGAACGGCTCCGGCCTGTCCCGTGCCGAGCGCGTCAGCGCCCGGGAAATGGCCTCGATGCTCGAAGCTGCGTGGCACAGCCCGTATGCCGCCGAGTACATCAGTTCGATGCCGATTGCCGGCACCGACGGCACCATGCGCAAACGCCTGAAGACCACTGCCATGCGCGGTGAAGCCCACGTCAAGACCGGCACCCTGAACACTGTGCGGGCGATTGCCGGTTTCAGTCGCGACGTCAACGGCAACACCTGGGCGGTGGTGGCGATCCTCAACGACAAGGCCCCGTTCGGCGCCTCTTCGGTGCTCGATCAGGTGCTGCTGGACCTGTACCGCCAACCGAAAATGCCGCAGACGGCTTCGGTGTTGTAACCGGACCTAAAGAACACAGTAGATCCACTGTGGGAGCGAGCTTGCTCGCGATGGCGGAGTGTCAGTCACATTAATACTGACTGGACTGTCGCTATCGCGAGCAAGCTCGCTCCCACAGGGGAAGTGGACAGCCCGGTTAATTCATCTCCTCCTCAACCCGATCCCTTCCCGCCTGCTTCGCCGCATACACCCCCGAATCCGCGCGCAACAGCAAGGCATCGGCGCCCTCCCCGACCCGCCAACTGGCAATCCCGAAACTGGCGGTGACCGTACCGACACCTTCAATGGGTGAACTGCGCAAGCCTTGCCACAATTGCAGAGCCAACACGTAGGCATGTTCGCCGCTGATATCCGGGCACAGCACCATGAACTCCTCACCGCCCAGGCGGCAGAACACATCGGTGCGACGCAGCCGGTGACCGATCCGCTCGCACACTGCCTGCAACACCCGATCACCGATGGCATGGCCATGCAGGTCATTGATGCGCTTGAAATGGTCGATATCGAGCATGATCACCGACAGATCCCCACCGCCGCGCTCCACCCGGGCCATTTCGGTGGTCAAGCGCTCCTGGAAATAGCGCCGGTTGTGGATACCGGTCAGCGAATCGGTGACCGACAACGCGCGCAACTCTTCCTCCACCCGCTTCATATCGGAAATGTCCGAGACGTAGCCGTGCCACAGCACGCCGCCACCGGGCAGCTCCTCCGGCGTGKCCTCGCCACGCACCCAACGCAGACCCCGTTGCGGCAATTGCACGCGGTATTCCTCGCGCCACGGGCTGAGGGTGTCGGCCGAGGCGCGAATCGAGGCGCGGACCCGGGTGGTGTCCTGAGGGTGAATCCGGGTGAAAATCGCCTCGGCATTTTGCAGCAGCACGTCAGGTTCCAGCTCGTAGATCTCGCGAATGCCGTCGCTGGCGTAGATCACGCTGAATCGCCCGTCGAACTCCATCTTGAACTGGTAGATGCCACCGGGCACGTGGGCGCTGAGTTTCTTCAACAACAGGTCCCGCGCCGCGAGTGCCTCGTGGACCCGTTTGCGTTCGGTGATGTCGATGCACACCGCCAGGTGCCCGACCCACAGGCCTTGTTCGTCGAGCACTGGCGTGGCGAGCATATTGACCATCAAATGGCTGCCATCGCCGCGCACCAGCGTCCACTCTCGCGCCTCGTGGTTGCCCTCCACCTCGCCTTCGACCAGCATCGCGTGGCAGGTTGGAACCGGCTTGCCATAGCGTGCGCTCAACTCCGCCGAACGAGCGACCAGTTCCCGGGGCAGGTGCAGGTTCTCCAGGGTCATGTGCCCCACCACCTCGGCGCTGGTATAGCCGAGCATCTGCTCGGCACCGGCGTTGAAGGTGCTAATGACGCCACGCAGGTCGGTGGCGATGATCGCAACCTGGGTAGCGGCATCCAGCACGCCACGCAACTGACCATGGGTACGACGCAGCTCCTGTTCTCGATCCCGCAGCTCCCGGGTGCGTTGCTCGACCAGTTTCAGCGCCCGTTGCCGCTGACTGACCAGCACATACAGCAAGGCACTGAGCAACACGCTGAGCAAACCACCCAACACCACCAGACTGGTCACGGAGGAATGGTTGGCCTGCACGAACGCGTCGCTGGGCTGGATATCGACTTGATAGTCATGGTCGGCCATGCGCAACAGGCGCGTGGCGGACAACTCGCTGACAGCCGGCGGGTTGGCCGACTCGAACAGCACCTCGTGCTGCTCGTCGGTCGACAAATCGAGGATGCGCACCGAGAGAAAGTCACGGCTCGCTTCCGGCAGTCCGTCCGCCAGCAACTGGCGCATGCTGATCACTGCCATGACATAACCGTAGGGTTTCGTGGCTTTGTGTTCCTGACTGTTATGTTGCGTGACCGGCGCGACCAGCAGCACGCCTCGCGCATAAGCCGGCTCGATACTCACCAGTTGCATCGGTTGCGACACCGCCATGCCACCACGCTGATCGGCCCGATCGAGCGTGGCACGCCGCAACGGCTGGGCCAGCAAGTCGTAGCCGAGGGGAGAACCGAGTCTGCTTTGCGTCTGGCTATACAGGACCGCTACGTACTCATCTCGCTCGCCGGCCAGTTGCAATTGGCCGTCGGCGTTGAGCTCTCTCAGAGTGAAGCTGCTCAAGCCTTCGTCACGCACTCGCCCCTCAAACGCCGACCGCTCGTCACGAGTGATCCGTTCGGCATAGGAATAAGCCTGGGTTCGCAGGAGCAAAGGTCGGGTGTAGCCGTCGAATTCCGCTCGGGACACCGAATCGGAATTGGCGAAAAACCGGCGCAGACCGTCGAGGCGCTGCTCCTGATCTTCGAAACGCTCTTCGATACGGCTGTAACGTTCACTGGCCAGCAGTTGGAAACGTTGCCGCAATTGATGGTGAAACAGATTAAGTGTCGACCACGCCAGCAACCCGGTGAGCACCCCGCCGACCAGCAATACCAGCAGCGCGACCAACCAGGCCGACGCATCTTCGCTGATAAAACCCAGGATCTTGGGGCGCACGGCGTGCAACGACATAGAACACAACTCAAAACGCCAGGTGCGGGAAAGCCCTTTGGCCTTGAGTTGAGTTATAGCTATTAGCCACTAATTTGACCAGCACTGATGGGATCCTGTAGGAGCAGCCGGTCGACGCTCGAGTGCTCGCGATGGTAGCAAGAGTACCGCGTGACTCCAGAAGGCACGCGTTATCGTTATCGACCATCGCGAGCAGAGCTCGCTCCTACAGTGAATCAACACAGCTATTTAGCGAGCCATGATTTTCCAGGCGCGATGGATCTTGGCGTTGCGGGAAAAATCCGGATCGATGGTCTGGGCAGTGATGTCCTCGACCGCATAACGCTCGCCGAGATTGGCTTCCAGTTCGAACTTGCGGAAGTTGTTGGAGAAGTACAACACGCCGCCGGGCGCCAGTCGCGCCATGGCCAGGTCGATCAGTTGCACCTGGTCGCGCTGCACGTCGAAGACACCTTCCATGCGCTTGGAGTTGGAGAACGTCGGCGGATCGATGAAGATCAGGTCGTACTCGTCACGACTGGCTTCGAGCCACGCCATCACATCGCCCTGCTCCAGGCGGTTCTTGTCGGAAAAACCGTTCAGCGACAGGTTGCGCCGCGCCCAGTCCAGATAGGTTTTCGACAGGTCGACACTGGTGGTGCTGCGCGCGCCGCCCTTGGCCGCATGCACACTGGCCGTCGCGGTGTAGCAGAACAGATTGAGGAAGCGTTTGCCCGCCGCCTCTTTCTGGATACGCATGCGCATCGGCCGATGGTCGAGGAACAGACCGGTGTCGAGGTAGTCGGTGAGGTTCACCAGCAGCTTCACGCCGCCTTCATTGACCTCGACGAACTTGCCCTGCGCCGCCTGGCGCTCGTACTGCCTGGTGCCGCTCTGACGCTCGCGGCGTTTTACCACCACGCGGCTCTTGTCGATGTTCAACGCCTGCGGGATGGCTGCCAGGGCATCGAACATGCGCCCCGAGGCTTTTTCCGGATCGATGGATTTCGGCGCGGCGTACTCCTGGACGTGGACCCAATCCTGATACAGGTCGATGGCCATGGAGTATTCCGGCATGTCGGCATCGTACACGCGGTAGCAGTCGATGCCTTCACGCTTGACCCACTTGCCCAGGGTCTTGAGGTTCTTTTGCAGGCGGTTGGCGAACATCTGCCCGCCTTCGCTCAGGCGCGGCTGCTCGATCACCGGAGCCGGTGCCGGCGTCGGTTTGATCGGGTTGCCGTTTTTGTTGAACTTGCGTTCTTGCGGTTCGTTCGGCGCCTGATCGTAGGCAGCTTGCTCACGCTCGACCTGGCGCTGTTCCGGAGTACGACGCTCGCCGGTGACGAACTGATCCGGCAGCACCTTGATCAGCAGCAGCTTGCACGGCAAGGCGCCGTTCCAGAACGAATACTGCTTGTGGCTGCGGATCCCCATGCGCTTGCCCAGGTCCGGCGCACCGGTGAACACCGCCGCCTCCCAGTTCAGGCAGGCCTGACGCAGGCGCTCGCCGAGGTTCTGGTAGAGGTAGAGCAGGCTCGCCTCGTCACCCAGACGCTCGCCGTATGGAGGGTTGCAGATCACCAGGCCTTTCTGGTTCTGGTCCGGGCGCGGCTCGAAAGTCGCGACCTCACCCTGGTAGATTTTGATCCACTCGCTCAGGCCGGCACGCTCGACGTTGTTACGACCCGGTTGGATCAGCCGTGGATCGGCTTCATAGCCGCGAATCCACAATGGTGTTTTGGCCAGGCCGGCCGCTGCACGTTCGGAAGCTTCTTCGTGCAGTTTTTTCCACAGCGCCGGGACGTGACCGAGCCAGGCGGTGAAGCCCCACTGCTCGCGACGCAGGTTCGGCGCGATGTCGGCGGCGATCATCGCCGCTTCCACCAGGAAGGTACCGACACCGCACATCGGGTCGGCCAGCGCGCCGCCTTCGGCCGCGATACGTGGCCAGCCGGAACGGATCAGGATGGCGGCCGCGAGGTTTTCCTTCAGCGGTGCCGCGCCTTGCTGCAGGCGATAGCCGCGCTGGTGCAGGCTGTGGCCGGACAGGTCAAGGGACAGAATGGCTTCGCCACGGTCCAGGCGCAGGTGAATGCGCAGGTCCGGGTTGAGCTTGTCGATGGACGGACGGTCGCCTTGCGGAGTACGCAGCTTGTCGACGATGGCGTCCTTGACCTTCAGCGCACCGAAGTGAGTGTTGTCGATGCCCGAGCCATGACCGCTGAATTCGACGGCCAGGGTGCCGTCATTGAGCATGTGGTCTTGCCACTCGATGTCCAGCACGCCGTGGTACAGGTCTTCGGCGTCCTTCATCGGAAAACGCTTGAGCACCAGCAGCACGCGGTTGGCCAGGCGCGACCACAGGCACAGGCGATAAGCGGTTTCCATGGTGGCCATGCCGCGCACGGCAGAGGTGTGCTCCCGCGCTTCCTCAAGGCCAAGCCCGACGGCTTCCTCGATGAGCAGGCCTTCAAGGCCTTTTGGGCAAGTGAGGAAGAGTTCGAAACGATCGGACATGGGAATTCCAGAACCTTTAGCTGAGTGACCGGGCAACGCATTGCCGGTCCGGTTTTCAATCAGGCGCTTTTCTCGAAGAGCGCCCGCGTGGCACGAAGGTGTGCCGTTCCACCCCTGCTGCCCGGGTTAAATGAGCTTAGATGCAAGGACAGATAAAAAAGTTGATGCAACAAAATGTCATAAGTCGACCCTTCGTCGAATAGTGCTTCCCGGCAACGGGAGCCATTCTCACTAAAGGATTAAGCCCATCATCCAGCGCAGGGCCGATCATACCGGGGTTTGGCCAATAAATACGCTACAAACGCTCTGTTACTTATGGCGTTAGCACATGAACAGTTACGTCCTTATGACAAAACGATCATTCCCTCGATGTGACGCATTGGTTAGAACTCAATACAGGTTGGCGCTGCAATGACGCCAACACCTTGGCTCGTCACGCCGGCAACGAGCCCCCAACGGCAGAGTTTTCTGCCAGACCTCAATTGAGGTCGACGCGATAAATACAGTCAACAAGTGAGGGCAACACCCTATGAGAAGACTTAAGCGTGATCCGTTGGAAAGAGCATTTTTGCGCGGATATCAATATGGCGTTGGTGGTAAATCCCGTGAGCTTTGCCCCTTTACTCTACCGTCGGTACGTCAAGCCTGGATCAACGGCTGGCGAGAAGGACGCGGCGACAACTGGGACGGTATGACCGGCACTGCGGGAATCCACAAACTCAACGTAGGAGCTGCCGAAGGCTGCGATCTTTTGATTTTGATTTTGATTTTTTAAKATCAAAAGATCGCAGCCTTCGGCAGCTCCTACGGGGACCGGGTTTATCTCAGGGCCGCGATTGCGTCTACCGACTCACGAATCAGCGCCGGGCCTTTGTAGATGAAGCCCGAGTAGATCTGCACCAGGCTCGCGCCTGCGGTGATTTTTTCTGCGGCGTGCTTGCCTTCGGTAATGCCGCCGGCAGCGATGATCGGCAGCCGACCACCCAGTTCCGATGCCAGCACTGTCACGGTGTGGGTGCTCTTGTCGCGAACCGGTGCGCCGGACAAACCACCGCCTTCGTCACCATGCTCCAAGCCTTCGACGCCTACGCGGCTCAGGGTGGTGTTAGTCGCAATCACGGCATCCATTCCGGTTTCGATCAGCGCTTGCGCAACCTGTGCGGTTTCTTCGTCGCTCATGTCCGGCGCGATCTTGATCGCCAGCGGTACATGTTTGCCATGACGCAATGCCAGTTCCGCGCGGCGCTCGGCCAGATCGGCCAGCAACTGCTTGAGCGAGTCGCCGAATTGCAGGCTGCGCAGGCCCGGCGTGTTCGGCGAACTGACGTTGACCGTCACATAGCTGGCGTGGGCGTAAACCTTGTCCAGGCAGATCAGGTAGTCGTCCACGGCACGCTCGACCGGCGTATCGAAGTTCTTGCCAATGTTGATGCCCAGCACGCCCTTGTACTTGGCCGCTGCCACGCGAGCCAGCAAGTGATCGACGCCGAGGTTGTTGAAACCCATGCGATTGATGATCGCCTCGGCTTCCGGCAAACGGAACAGGCGTGGCTTCGGGTTGCCCGGCTGCGGACGCGGCGTGATGGTGCCGATTTCGACAAAACCGAAACCCAGTTGGGCGAAACCATCGATGGCCGCACCGTTCTTGTCCAGACCGGCGGCCAGTCCCACCGGATTCGGGAAGTCCAGGCCCATGACATTCACCGGCATCTTCGCCGGGGCCTTGCACAGCAAGCCGTTGAGCCCAAGACGCCCGCCCGCGCCGATCAGGTCCAGGGACAGATCGTGGGAGGTTTCCGGGGAGAGTTTGAACAACAGCTGACGGGCCAGGGTGTACATGGGCGGATTTGACTCGATTGGCGGCGAATTGAGGCGGCGATTATAGCCGGGCAACGGGGTGGCAAGCGAGGCGCGTAATCAAATCAACAGATAATGGCATATGCCTTGCACCACTCTGGGCACCAGCACCCATGCCAACGACCGAATGTGTGCAAAGACAATGGCGTCGTCCCCGGCCTGCTCACGCAAGAACTCGGGACGACGTTTTTTTTGCAAGGTGAACACGCGATGAACGAAACGTCAGCCGACCCTCTGGCCTGGGTCAATGGCAGCGATGCCCCGGAAAAAACCGAAATCAATCTCGGCTTCATGGCCCTGAGCGACTGCGCCTCGGTGGTGGTCGCCGCCACCCAGGGCTTCGCCCAACCCCACGGCTTGACCCTGAACCTCAAGCGTCAGTCGTCCTGGGCCAACCTGCGGGACAAACTGGTCAGCGGTGAACTCGATGCCGCCCACAGCCTCTACGGTCTGATTTATGCCGTACACCTGGGCATCGGTGGCGTGGCCGCGACCGACATGGCTGTGTTGATGGGCCTGAATCAGAACGGCCAGAGCATCAACCTGTCCCGCGGCTTGCAGGCGCTTGGAGTGACCAGTCCTGAAGCACTGGATCGGCACGTGCACCAAACTCGCTCAAAACTCACCTTCGCCCAGACGTTTCCAACCGGCACCCACGCCATGTGGTTGTATTACTGGCTCGCCAGCCAGGGCATTCACCCATTGCAGGATGTCGACAGCGTGGTGGTGCCGCCACCGCAAATGGTCGCGCACCTGCGAGCCGGGCGTATCGACGGGTTCTGCGTCGGCGAACCCTGGTCCGCCAGCGCCGTGCAACAGGACCTCGGCTTCACCCTGGCCACGACCCAGACCCTCTGGCCCGATCATCCGGAAAAAGTCCTCGGCTGCACCCGCGCGTTCGTCGAGCAATACCCCAATACTGCCCGGGCGTTGGTGATGGCGGTTCTGGAGGCCAGCCGTTTCATCGAAGAAAGCACCGAGAATCGCCGCAGTACCGCACAATTGCTCAGTGCCGATCAGTACCTTGACGCGCCACTGGACTGTATCGAACCGCGCCTGCTGGGCGAATACGCCGACGGCCTTGGCCATCGCTGGCAAGACCCGCACGCACTGCGCTTGCACGGGGATGGCGAGGTCAACCTGCCGTACCTGTCCGACGGCATGTGGTTCATGACCCAGTTCCGCCGCTGGGGCTTGTTGCGCGATGACCCGGACTATCTCGCTGTGGCCCGGCAGGTCCAGCAACTGGACCTCTACCGTGAGGCCGCCAGTGCCGTCGGCGTCGCCTCACCAGCTGAGGAAATGCGCAGCAGCCAGTTGATCGACGGCAAGATCTGGGACGGCTCGGACCCGGCCGGTTATGCCCGCAGTTTCAAACTGCACGCCATGAGCGACAGCTCCCATCGATCCGCCAGCCGCTGACAGGAGACCACGAACATGCTGCGTATCCTGCTGATCAACGACACCGCCAAGAAAGTCGGACGCCTGAAGGCTGCCTTGACCGAAGCCGGATTTGAAGTGATCGATGAATCCGGCCTGACCATCGACCTGCCCGAACGCGTCGAAACGGTGCGTCCGGATGTGATTCTGATCGATACCGAGTCACCGGGTCGCGATGTCATGGAACAAGTGGTGCTGGTGACTCGCGACCAGCCACGACCGATAGTGATGTTCACCGACGAACACGACCCCGGTGTGATGCGACAGGCGATCAAGTCCGGAGTCAGTGCCTACATCGTCGAAGGCATTCACGCACAACGCCTGCAGCCGATTCTCGATGTGGCCATGGCACGCTTCGAAAGCGATCAGGCCTTGCGTGCCCAGTTGCAAGCCCGCGACCAGCAACTGGCCGAGCGCAAGCGCATCGAACTGGCCAAGGGGCTGCTGATGAAAATGAAGGACTGCAACGAGGAAGAGGCCTACACGCTGATGCGCCGCCAGGCGATGAGCCGACAGCAGAAGCTGATTCAAGTGGCGGAGCAGATTATTGCCATGAGCGAATTATTGGGTTGAACAACAAAAGATCGTCCGAAGGCTCGGGCCGCGTTCGGACGATCTTTTTTGCTTTACGCACATTTCCGATATGGCACAGATCTGGCTAGGTAATCACCACAGGTAACCAACGGCGGTTGCCCCACCTACGACAAAGACGTCGCGCACCTCATTTGCCCCTGGCGAATCGGGTGGCGGCGTTTTTTCGTTTTGGCCCCACAGCACGGGGCCGGTGGTGCGGCCGTATCGGCGCCCCACCTGCAAGCTCATGACTCCTTTCGAGACTCTTCACAGCTGAGGTGCGCAATGAATTCAAGCTTCTGGAAATCCGGCCATACACCCACATTGTTCGCAGCCTTCCTCTATTTCGACCTGAGTTTCATGGTCTGGTACCTGCTCGGTCCTTTGGCGGTACAGATCGCTGCCGACCTGCACCTGACGACGCAGCAACGGGGACTGGTGGTTGCCACGCCGATTCTGGCCGGGGCTGTATTGCGCTTTGCGATGGGCCTGCTGGCTGATCGCCTGTCGCCAAAAACCGCCGGGATAATCGGCCAGGTGATCGTCATCTGCGCCCTGTTCGTCGCCTGGAAAGTCGGCATTCACAGTTACGAGCAAGCGCTGTTGCTGGGCCTGTTCCTCGGCATGGCCGGTGCGTCCTTCGCCGTCGCCCTGCCGCTGGCCTCGCAATGGTATCCGCCCCAGCACCAAGGCAAAGCCATGGGCATCGCCGGTGCCGGCAACTCGGGCACTGTGCTCGCCGCACTGATTGCCCCGGTACTGGCCGCCATGTTTGGCTGGAGCAACGTGTTCGGCTTCGCCCTGATCCCGCTGATCCTGACCTTGATCGTCTTCGCCTGGCTGGCCAAAAATGCACCCGAGCGCCCGAAAGCCAAGTCTGTGTCTGACTATTTCAAGGCCCTGGGTGACCGCGACAGCTGGTGGTTCATGTTTTTCTACAGCGTGACCTTCGGTGGTTTTATCGGTCTGGCCAGTGCCCTGCCCGGCTACTTCAACGACCAATACGGCCTGAGCCCGGTGACCGCCGGCTACTACACTGCTGCATGTGTGTTCGGTGGCAGCCTGATGCGTCCTCTGGGCGGCGCGCTGGCGGATCGCTTTGGCGGGATTCGTACCTTGCTGGCGATGTACACCGTGGCGGCGATCTGCATTGCGACAGTGGGTTTCAATCTGCCGAGTTCCTATGCCGCACTGGCGCTTTTCGTCTGCACCATGCTCGGTCTGGGCGCAGGCAATGGCGCGGTATTCCAGTTGGTGCCCCAGCGTTTTCGCCGGGAAATCGGCGTGATGACCGGCCTGATCGGCATGGCCGGCGGCATCGGTGGCTTCGCACTGGCCGCCGGCATGGGCGCGATCAAACAAAGCACCGGCAGCTATCAACTGGCCTTGTGGTTGTTCGCAAGCCTCGGTGTACTTGCCTGGTTCGGTCTGCACGGTGTGAAACGTCGCTGGAGAACCACTTGGGGTTCGGCCGCCGTCACCGCAGCACGGGTGTGAGGACTGAATGAGCCTGCAACTGAGCTTCGCCGAACACAGCGCCATCGGCCCCCGCGAGGAGAACCAGGACGCTCTGCGCCTGGTCACTCCGGCCCCGGCGCTGGCAGCGAGCAAGGGTTACCTGTTCGCCATCGCCGACGGCGTCAGCCAATGCGCCGATGGCGGTCTCGCGGCCCGTTCGACCTTGCAGGCCCTGGCGCTGGACTACTACGCCACCCCGGAAACCTGGGGCGTCGCCCAGGCACTGGACCGTCTGTTACTGGCGCAAAATCGCTGGTTGCAGGCGAACGGTGGCGGGCAACCGCTGCTGACCACTGTCAGTGCCTTGGTGATGCGTGGCCGGCGTTTCACCCTGGCGCATGTCGGCGATTGCCGGGTTTATCGCTGGCACGCCGACACGCTGCAACGGGTGAGTGAGGATCACGTCTGGGACCAGCCGGGCATGCAGCATGTGCTCAAACGGGCCTTGGGACTGGATCAACACCTGGTGCTGGACTTTCTCGATGGCGAACTACGGCTGAATGAGAGTTTCGTGCTGCTCAGCGACGGCATCTGGGCCGTGCTGGGCGACACCGCCATTGCGGGCATTTTGCGCGATCAACCTGACCTGAACAGTGCCGCGCAGACCCTGGTCAGCGCTGCGCATCTGGCCGGCAGCCAGGACAACGCCAGCGCCCTGCTGGTGCGGGTCGATGCCCTCGGTGAAACCAGCATTGGCGATGCACTGATTCATCTGCAGCAATGGCCACTCCCGCCCGCGCTGAAGCCAGGCCAGCCTTTCGAAGGCTGGCAGGTCGAAGGGATCCTCGGCCAGAGCCAGCAATCGCTGCTCTACCGGGTGCGCGATGCACAACAACAGCCCTGGCTGCTGAAAACCTTGCCCAGTGCGCTACGTGACGATCACCAGGCCGGGCAGGCGTTGTTGTCGGAGGAATGGTTTCTCAAGCGTGTGGCCGGGCGGCATTTTCCTGAAGTCCATGCCGCCAGTCAGCGTCAGCATTTGTACTACGTGATGCGGGAATATTCCGGGTCGACCTTGGCTGAGCTGCATGAGCATGTCGCAACGCTGCCATTGGCTCAATGGCTGGACCTGGCCGAACGCCTGCTGCGAGCTATCGGCATCTTGCATCGACGGCAAATTCTGCATCGCGATATCAAACCGGAGAACCTGCTGCTAGGGGACGACGGCGAGTTGCGCCTGCTGGATTTCGGCCTCGCCTATTGTCCCGGGCTGTCCGAAGATCAAGCTTGCGCCCTGCCCGGAACGCCCAGCTATATCGCGCCGGAAGCCTTTCGAGGTGACCCTCCTACACCACAACAGGATTTGTATGCAGTCGGCGTGACCTTGTATTACCTGCTGACCGGGCATTATCCCTACGGCGAAATCGAAGCGTTCCAACGCCCTCGGTTTGGTGTGCCTGTCAGCGCCAGTCGCTACCGGCCCGACCTGCCGGAATGGATCGCGCAAAGCCTGGAGCGCGCAGTGGCGGCGGCTCCGGATCAGCGCTTTGAAACAGCGGAAGAATGGTTGTTGCTACTGGAACAGGGAGAACGACGCAGTTTGAGCGTGCGCCCCAGACCGTTGCTGGAGCGCGAACCGCTGAAAGTCTGGCGGACGTTGGCGCTGGTGTCGTTGCTGGTGAATCTGGTGCTGCTGTTTTTGCTGTTTCATGGTTGAGCTGTTTATTGACCCCAAAAGATCAAAAGATCGCAGCCTGCACCAGCTCTTACGGGTGGCCCACGATCCCCTGTAGGAGCTGGCGCAGCCTGCGATCTTTTGATCTTTCTGCTTCAAAACCGGGCATAGCGCATTGAACCGGTGCACGCAAACACCCTCCTTCCACGGTGAGAGCCCATAAATTCGGCATTTGGGCAACTTGGCACAACCGCTGCATTACCTTTTCCAACATACATAAAGCCCAGCCTTCAACGTAGAAAGCTGCGCTGCCCGAGAGAACGGGACAAGGACAAAGGCGTCCTCGCTAGTTAACTGGCGAGACGCCTTTTTTTGTTTGCGCAAAATTTTGTCGAGCAAGGCCTGAATGCCCTGATGAGGCAGGCCCGAGCTCCCCGGAGAACCTGATGAAAAAACTAAAACTGGTGATGATCGGCAACGGCATGGCCGGGGTTCGCACCCTGGAAGAACTGCTCAAGCTGAGTAATGAGCTGTACGACATCACGGTCTTCGGCGCCGAACCCCATACCAACTACAACCGCATCCTGCTGTCGCCCGTACTGGCCGGCGAACAGACCTTCGAAGAGATCGTGCTCAACGACCTGGACTGGTACCTGGAAAACAACATCAAGCTGCTGCTCAACCGCAAGGTGGTGGAGATCGACCGGGTCAAGCGCCGGGTCATTGCCGAAGACGGCAGCGAAGCCGAATACGATCGCCTGCTCATCGCCACCGGCTCAACGCCTTTCATCCTGCCCATTCCCGGCAACACCCTTGAGGGCGTGATCGGCTACCGCGACATCGCCGACACCCAGGCCATGATCGACACCGCGAAAACCCACCGCCACGCCGTAGTGATCGGTGGCGGCCTGCTCGGTCTGGAGGCTGCCAACGGCCTGATGCTGCGGGGCATGCACGTGACCGTGGTGCATATCGGTGAGTGGTTGCTGGAGCGGCAGCTGGACAAGACCAGCGGCCAACTGCTGCAAACCGCCCTGGAGTCTCGCGGCCTGCATTTCCGTCTGTGCGAGCAGACCCAGGCCCTGCACGACGCGGGCAATGGCCGGGTCGGTTCGGTGCAATTCAAGAACGGCGACATCATCCCCGCTGACTTGGTAGTGATGGCCGCCGGCATTCGCCCCAATACCGAACTGGCGGAGAAATCCGGCATTCCGTGCAGCCGCGGGATTCTGGTCAACGACACCCTGCAAACCTACGACCCACGGATCTATGCCATCGGCGAGTGTGCCAGCCACCGCGGCATCGCCTATGGTTTGGTGGCGCCGCTGTTCGAACAGGCCAAAGTCTGCGCCAACCACCTGGCCCAACTGGGTTTTGCCACCTACAAGGGTTCGGTGACCTCGACCAAATTGAAGGTTACCGGTATCGACCTGTTCTCCGCCGGCGACTTCATGGGCGGTGAAGGCACCGAGACCATCACCCTCTCGGACCCGATTGGCGGCGTCTACAAGAAACTGGTGATCAAGGATGACGTGCTGGTCGGCGCCTGTCTGTACGGCGATACGGCGGATGGCGGCTGGTATTTCCGGCAGATCCGCGAGAATCACGCCATCGACGAGATCCGCGATCACTTGATGTTCGGTGAAAATGCACTGGGCGACGTAGGACATCAGGGCCAGGACAAAGCCATGAGCATGGCCGACACGGCCGAAGTCTGCGGCTGCAACGGTGTGTGCAAAGGCACCATCGTCAAGGCCATTCAGGAACATGGGCTATTCAGTGTCGACGACGTCAAGAAACACACCAAGGCTGCCAGCTCCTGCGGTTCCTGCGCCGGCCTCGTCGAACAGATCCTGATCAACACCGTGGGCGGCGCCGCGGACGTCAAACCAAAAAGCGAAAAGGCCATCTGCGGCTGCAGCGACCTCAATCACGGGCAAATCCGCCAGGCCATCCGCGAGCAGCACCTGCTGACCATCGCCGGCACCATGAGCTACCTGAACTGGCGCACACCCAACGGCTGCGCCACCTGCCGGCCGGCGCTCAACTACTACCTGATTTCCACCTGGCCAGGGGAAGCCAGGGACGACCCGCAATCGCGCCTGATCAACGAAAGGGCTCACGCCAACATTCAGAAAGACGGCACTTACTCTGTAGTCCCGAGGATGTGGGGCGGTGTGACCAATCCTTCGGAACTGCGGCGCATTGCCGATGTTGCCGACAAGTACAACGTGCCGATGGTCAAAGTCACCGGTGGTCAGCGCATCGACTTGCTAGGCATCCGCAAGCAAGACCTGCCGGGGGTATGGAAAGACCTGGACATGCCGTCCGGCCACGCCTACGGCAAATCCATCCGCACGGTGAAAACCTGCGTCGGCAGCGAGTTCTGCCGCTTTGGCACCCAGAACTCAACACAGTTGGGTATCGAACTGGAACATGACCTGTTCAACATGTGGTCACCGCACAAGGTGAAACTGGCTGTCTCCGGTTGCCCGCGCAACTGCTCGGAAGCCGGCATCAAGGATGTGGGAATTATCGGCGTGGACTCCGGCTGGGAGATGTACATCGGTGGCAACGGCGGGATCAAGACCGAAGTCGCGGAATTCTTCGTCAAACTGAAAACCGCTGAAGAAGTCCGCGAATACAACGGTGCGTTCCTGCAGCTCTATCGCGAAGAAGCCTTCTACCTCGAACGCACCGTGCACTACCTGCAACGGGTCGGCATGGAACACATCAAGAAAGCCGTGCT
The DNA here is from genome assembly GCF_056402075.1 of Pseudomonas sp. P4_C3. NCBI lineage: Bacteria > Pseudomonadati > Pseudomonadota > Gammaproteobacteria > Pseudomonadales > Pseudomonadaceae > Pseudomonas > Pseudomonas sp. P4_C3. Next base: position 55,337 of record NZ_JBFUIC010000007.1, on the reverse strand, counting down.
GGAAGATCCGGAGCGTCGCAAAGCGCTCAACGATCGCCTGCAATTCTCCCTGTCGTTCGAACAGGACCCGTGGAAGGAGCGCCTGGAACAGCCCCTGCTGAAAAAAGAATTCGACGTCATCCCCGTGAAAAACCTGGAGGTGCTGGCATGAACTGGCTGGATATCTGCGCACTGGAAGAGATCAATGCCCTGGGCTCGCGGATCATCGCCGGGCCAAAGGGAGACATCGCAATTTTTCGTACCAGCGACGACGAAGTGTTCGCCCTCGACGACCGCTGCCCGCACAAGGGCGGCCCGTTGTCCCAAGGTCTGGTCTACGGCAAGCGGGTGGCCTGCCCGTTGCACAACTGGCAAATCGACCTGGAAAGCGGCGAAGCCCTGGCCCCGGACATCGGCTGTGCCCATCACCATCTCGCCCGGGTGGAAAATGGCCGGGTGATGCTGGCCCTGCGGGATGCAGGCTGATGGACCGCCAGATCACTGCGTCCACCTGCTGTTACTGCGGAGTCGGTTGCGGGGTGCTGATCGAACATGACGGTTCACGCATCCTCGGCGTCAGCGGCGATCCGGCGCACCCGGCCAATTTCGGCAAACTGTGCAGCAAGGGCTCGACCCTGCACCTGACCGGCGACGAGACCGCGCGGGCGCTGTACCCCGAACTGCGCCTCGGCAAAGGCCTGGCCCGCCACCGCACCGACTGGGATACCGCCCTCGATCACGCCGCCAGCGTTTTTGCCGCGACCATTGCCGAACATGGCCCGGACAGCGTGGCGTTTTACATTTCCGGGCAACTGTTGACCGAGGACTACTACGCCTTCAACAAGCTGGCACGTGCCCTGGTGGGTACCAACAACATCGACAGCAATTCGCGGCTGTGCATGTCCTCGGCGGTGGTCGGCTACAAGCGCAGCCTGGGTGCCGACGCGCCGCCCTGCAGCTACGAAGACCTGGAATTGAGCGATTGCGTAATGATCGTGGGCAGCAACATGGCCTACGCCCATCCGGTGCTGTTCCGTCGGCTGGAAGAGGCCAAAGTCCGCCGGCCGCAGATGAAGGTCATCGTCATTGACCCACGTCGTACAGACACCTGCGATCTGGCTGATCTGCACCTGCCGATCTTGCCGGGCACCGATGTCGCTTTATTCCATGGGATTTTGCATTTGCTGCTGTGGGAAGACTGGATCGATCGTGACTTCATCAAGGACCATACCGAAGGCTTGCCCGAGCTGAAGAAACTGGTGCGCGATTACACACCGCAGATGGTGTCGCAGCTGTGCGGAATCAGCGTTGAGCAACTGCAGCAATGCACTGAATGGGTCGGTACTTCACCGTCTTTCCTGTCGTTGTGGTGCATGGGGTTGAACCAGTCCACCGCTGGCAGCGCGAAAAACAGTGCACTGATCAATCTGCACCTGGCCACCGGGCAAATTGGTCGCCCGGGTGCAGGACCTTTCTCGTTGACCGGTCAGCCGAATGCCATGGGTGGGCGGGAAACCGGTAGTCTGTCTAACCTGCTGCCGGGTCATCGTGACGCAGCCAACCCTGAGCACCGTGCCGATGTGGCCGCTTACTGGGGCGTTGATCAACTGCCTGAAAACCCGGGGCTGACTGCCATCGAGTTGTTTGAGCAGGTGGGCAACGGAAAGATCAAAGCCTTGTGGATCGCCTGCACCAACCCCGCGCAATCTCTACCCGATCAGACTGCCGTGCGCGCGGCACTGCAAGCCTGCCCATTCGTGGTCTTGCAGGAGGCCTTTCGCACCACTGAAACCGCCAGGTTTGCCGACCTGTTGTTGCCCGCCGCCAGTTGGGGCGAAAAGGACGGTACGGTGACCAACTCCGAACGGCGTATTTCCCACGTCCGCCGCGCGATCGCCGCACCAGGTGAAGCGCGTCCGGACTGGGCGATCACGGTGGATTTCGCACAGCGCCTGGAGAAACATCTGCGTCCGGAAGCGACCAGCCTGTTTGCCTTTGAAACCCCGGCACAGGTCTTCGACGAATACAAACAGCTGACGCGTGGCCGGGATCTGGATTTGTCCGGGATCAGCCACGGGTTGATCGACAAAATCGGCCCGCAACAATGGCCCTTTCCTACGGGGTCCAGCGCAGGCACCGCCCGCCTCTATCTCGACGGCATTTTCCCGACTTCCAGCGGACGCGCGCAGTTCGTGGCCGATCCCTATCGCGCCGCCAAGGAACAACGTGAGGCGCGTTTCCCGCTAACGCTGATCACCGGTCGTCTGCGCGATCAATGGCACGGCATGAGCCGCACCGGCACCGCAGCGCAGTTGTTCGGTCATGTCAGTGAAGCCGTATTGAGCCTGCACCCGGATGAGCTGCGCCGGCATCGCCTGCAAACCGGCGATTTGATCAGCCTGAAAAGCCGCCGCGGCGCGGTGATCTTGCCGGTCGCCAGTGACGATAGCGTGCGTCCGGGCCAAGCCTTCTTGCCGATGCATTTTGGTGACCGTTTCCTCAAGGGGGGCGTGAACAGCCTCACCCTGCCCGCCTTCGACCCGTTGTCGAAACAACCGGAACTCAAACACAGCGGCGTGCGCCTGGAACCGGTGCATTTACCTTGGCACCTTTTTGCGCTGATAGAGGGCGATGTCCAACAACACTTTGAGACTCTGCGCCCCCTCTGCGAGGCGTTTTCCTACGTCAGCCTCAGTTTGACCGGTCGTGAGCGCCCTGCGCTGCTTATACGCGCTGCCAGCGCCACGGCGCCAGATCCGCAACTGCTGCGCGATATCGATCAATGCCTGGGGCTAAACGATGGACCGGTCCTGGCCTACGACGATCCACGACGCTCCATCGGTAAGCGGGTGCGGATCGAGAACGGCCGGATCACAGCGATCCGCTTGGCGGGTGAAACCCTCGCCCGGCACTGGCTGCAAAACCTCTGGCTCGAAGGTCGCTCCGATGAACAACTACGGCGCTGGCTGCTCGCGCCACTGAGTGCCCCACCGGGCCAGGTTGACGCCGAAGCGATCGGCAACAAAACCCTGTGCAACTGCAAAAACGTCAGCCAAAACGCGGTCTGCGCTGGCATCCGCCGCGGCCTGGACTTGCCGGGTTTGAAACAAGAATTGGGTTGCGGCACGCAATGCGGCTCCTGCGTCCCGGAAATCAAGCGTTTGCTGGCCGCCACCGCGCAGCCGCAAGCCGCCATCTCGTGAGGAAAACACTATGAGCGCAAAAGTCTGGCTGGTGGGTGCAGGTCCCGGTGATCCTGAATTACTGACCCTCAAAGCTGTTCGGGCGTTGAGAGAAGCGGATGTAGTGCTGATCGACGATCTGGTCAACGACGTGGTGCTGGAGCACTGTCCCGGCGCGCGGATAATTCCGGTGGGCAAGCGCGGCGGCTGTCGTTCAACGCCGCAAGCCTTTATCCATCGCCTGATGTTGCGTTATGCCCGTCAGGGCAAATGCGTGGTGCGCCTCAAGGGTGGCGACCCGTGCATCTTCGGGCGTGGCGGTGAAGAAGCGCAGTGGTTGCGTGAGCGTGGTGTCGAGGTTGAACTGGTCAATGGCATCACCGCCGGCCTGGCGGGCGCGACGCAATGCGATATTCCATTGACCCTGCGCGGCGTGGCACGAGGGGTGACTCTGGTGACCGCCCACACTCAGGATGACAGCAGCCTGAACTGGCAAGCGCTGGCCCAAGGCGGCACGACACTGGTGATCTACATGGGGGTGGCGAAGCTCAGCGAGATCCGTGAGCAACTGCTGGCCGGGGCAATGGCGGCAGATACGCCGGTGGCAATGATTGAAAATGCATCGTTGCCGCATCAACGGGAATGTCGAAGCAGCCTGACGGCAATGGAGGAAGATGCCTGTGCTTTCGAGTTGAAAAGCCCGGCAATCCTGGTGATTGGCGCAGTCGCAGCCAACGCCATCTCCTCCTGTGGGAGCGAGCCTGCTCGCGAAGAGGTTCTGTCCGTCGACATCAATGTTGGATATCAACGCGCCTGACGCGTCCCTCCTCACTAAATCGCAGACAAAGAAAAGCCCGGCCTAAGCCGGGCTTTTCTCAGAGCTGCGAGCTAATTACTTAGCGTGAGCTTCAACCTGCGCTTCTACGCGACGGTTAACAGCGCGACCAGCTTCAGTTTTGTTGTCAGCAACYGGGCGGGATTCGCCGTAGCCAACGGACTGAATGCGGGACGACTCAACACCGTACTGGTTGGTCAGAACTTGCTTAACGGCGTTTGCACGACGCTCGGACAGTTTCTGGTTGTAAGCGTCAGGACCGACGTTGTCGGTGTGACCTTCAACAGTAGTGGTGGTGGACGGGTACTGCTTCATGAAGTCAGCCAGGTTCTTGATGTCGCCGTAGCTGTTTGGCTTGACTGCCGACTTGTTGAAGTCGAACTTCACGTCCAGCTCTACACGAACGACTTCAGCAACAGCTGGGCAGCCATCAGCGTCAACAGTAACGTTGGCTGGGGTGTCCGGGCACTTGTCAACGTTGTCGCAAACGCCATCGTTGTCGCTGTCGGAGCAGACTTCTGGAGCTGGAACCGGAGCAGCAGCAGGCTTGTTGCCGCCACCGAAGTTCACGCCCAGACCTACGGACGGGATGTAGTCCCAACGGCCGTTGTCCAGCTTGTAGTCAGCTTCTACGCCAGCACGAGCGTAAACGTTTTCAACGAAGTAGTACTTAACGCCAGCACCAGCAGTCAGGAAAGTCGACTGGTCACGACCGGTGTGGCCGTCAGCGGCTACGTTGGTCATGCTGCCGTGCTTGACACCACCTTGAACGTAAGGACGCAGAGCGTCGCCAGCGTTGTTGAAGTGGTATTGAGCGTTCAGACCAAACTGGTCGCCTTCGATTTTCTGGTTGCCGGTGTTGTTGTTCGAACGGGTGTAGTCATCGTTGTTGTAGGTGAAGTTCAACGATACGTCGTCGGTCAAGAAGTAACCGATGGAGGCGCCAGGAGTGTAGCCGTCTTCAACGTTGTTAACGCTGTCGTTGTACTTCTTCCCGTAGTTGAGCTCGCCTTCAACTGCGCCTTGGCCTTGTGCCAGTGCGCCGAACGAAGTAGCGGCAATAAGAGTACCAATGGCCAAGCCCAAGGTGTTTTTCAGTTTCATCCGTTAAATCCCCATCTGGTGATTGTGAAGCAGTCCCGCAAACCGGGGGACAACTCGGCGGCAAGTCTAACAGAACTTGCCTACACGTAAGAGATATTTGCGCTGAACTAAGTTTCAGCAATGCCTGCAAATTTCTCACGCAATTTATCTAGAGCGCGCTTGTACCGCATTTTTGTTGCACTCAAACCCATGTGCATGATGTCTGCGATCTCCTGAAACTCCAGCTCTGCGACAAATCGTAGCACCAGAATTTCGCGGTCAATCGGGTTCACATACACCAACCAGCGATCGAGTCCACCCTTTTCCTCAGGTTTCGGCGCCTTTTCTTCGGACGCTTCCTCAAGGGGGTCAAGACTCAATGCGTCCATCAAGCGACGCTTTCGCCGTTCCTTTCGATATTGTGTGATGCACTCGTTGTACGTGATGCTATATAGCCACGTCTTGAACTTCGATTTACCTTCGAAGTTCTTCAGGCCATACAGCACCTTCAACATGACCTCCTGACAGACATCGTCTGCGTCGCGATCGTTCCCGAGATATCGTGCACACACGTTAAATAATGTTCGTTGGTAACGCCGCATCAGCTCTTCATAGGCGCGTGTTACGTGAAACAGTTCGCTATGCGAGCGCGCGACCAACTCCTCATCAGAGAGCTCGCGGGGGTCGTAGCGCATGGATAACGATTGGGTTTTATTCAAAACAAGTCGGGCCGACAGTCAGGTCAATGTCCGCCGCAGCCAGCATCAGCAGGCATTTTGCGGCGGCATACATTAGCAGGGTTTGCCGGGTTAGTGGCTACTCACATGCTGCTCAAGGAGGATCCGATTGGAAAGAGAGACTAGCYCACCCTCATCGGTCAGCAATGTGGTTTTAACCGTGCCGATCTCTTCGATCTGGCCTTCGACCTCGCCAACACGTACTTGTTGCCCAACCTGGTACAGCTCGCGCACGTAGATTCCCGCAAGAATCTGGCCGGCAATTTCCCGGCTTCCCAACCCCATGGCCAGCGCTACCGCCAGACCAACGGTTATCAACACAATCACGATCACATGGTTCAGCAGGTCAGTCTTGACCTCCAGCTGGCTGATCGCAACCGAAATACTGATGATGATCACCAGGCCCTGGGCAATTCGACCAAGCCCTGAAGCATAGTCCAGGCCCACGCCTTCTGCCGCTCCACGCACCAGCCCGTTGGCCAGTTGCGCCAGCAAAACACCTACCAGTAACACCAGCGCCGCGCCGAAAACCTTCGGCAGATACAACGCTAGCATATCCAGCGTAGCTGAAACCCGCTCAAGCCCAAGTGATTCTGCGGCAGAAACCAGAAAAATAAGCAGAATGAACCAATAGACGATCTTGCCGATCAGGGTCGAGATAGGAACTTGCAGTCCAGCGCGGGACAGCAGCTTGGTCAGGCCAGTGCCGCCCATCAAGCGGTCAAGGCCCAGTTTGGCGAGCAACTTGGAGAGCAGGGTGTCCAGCAGTTTGGCCACGACAAAACCCAACAGCAGCACAACCAGTGCGCCGAACAGGTTCGGAATGAAGTTCGCAACCTTGGTCCACAACGCAGTCATTGCAGTGACGAGGCTCTGAGTCCAGAGATCAAGTTCCATATTCAATCAGCCTTATCAGCAGTGCGAGCAGCAGGTTTACGAAGACGGGATACCGGCGCGACATGGGCCGATCCGTTATTCAGGGCGATCATCAGTGCGGGCAACCAGCGCCCCAGCAGACTGAACAAATCACCGGCGCCAACCTGGCGGTTGGCGGTTTTCAGCACACGCCCCAGGCACGCATCGTCATCCCGCGTGGACGGTGAGGCCTTGAGCATGTCGCGTAAAGACTGTTCAAACGGATCGTGCATACGCACCTCTCGTGATGTCTGTGGGAGACGCGGTCAGTTTTGCTCGGGTCACATGGTTTCCCTCAGACCCAGCACAAACGTCGGAATAACCACCACTGCCCCAGCGCCACCGAGACCATCATCAGGCAGGCGATCAGAAAGCCATAAGGGCTGGCAGAGAATGGAATGCCACCGACGTTGATCCCCAAAAGCCCGGTCAGAAAACTCATTGGCAAAAAGATCCCGGTGATGACGCCAAAGCGATACATCGTGCGATTCATGCGCACGCTCAACCGACGGTCTTCAGCTTCCAGGACCAGCCCCACCCGCTCCCGGGTCAATTCCAGCTCTTCGAGGTAGCGGGTCAGGCTGTTGTTCAATTCGTTCCAGTAATCACCATCGTCCTCGACGAACCAGGGCAACTTGATCCGCGTCAATTGCCCGAAAATATCCCGCTGCGGAGCGAGAAAACGCTTCAACGCGGCGGCCCGGCGACGGATCTGCAATACAGCACCGTGCTCCGGCGCATACCGTTCGTCGGAATCTAGCTTTTCTTCTTCCTCATCGACCACCTCCGAGAGGTCACTGACCAGATCCTGCACCTTGTTGGTGAGGTACTGCGCCATGTACAGGATGAGTTCGGAGGCTGTTTTCGGCCCTTTGCCGTCGGCCAGTTGCACCAACAGTTCTTCAGTGGCGCGCAACGGACGCAAACGCAGGGAAATGACGCGCTGTGCAGAGCCGAAGATCCGCACCGACACCATGTCTTCAGGCTCGGCACCGGGGTTCAGATTGACCCCGCGCAAAAATAGCAGCAGTTCGCTGTCTGAAAGCTGTAAAAGTCGCGGACGGGTGTTTTCTTCGAGTAACAGGTCACAGCTGAATTCGCTTAGACCGCTGGATTTGCGCAACCAGGTCCGGGTTTGCGGATGACTGCGATCCCAATGCAGCCACAGGCTTTCATGGGCCTGCAGCTGCAAGTCATCGAGTTCAGTCCGGGCAATCGAACGCGCGCCGCCTCTACCGTCCAGCACCAGGGCATGCACCAGCCCCCATTGCGCGTTTTCTTCCTCGAACATCCGCACTCCTTTGGTTGGCTCGACGTTTTATTCAGGCATCTTCAGCGGGCTTGGCGAGACGATCACGCCATTGTTGTCCGCATAAATGTATTCGCCTGGACGGAACGTCACACCGGCAAACGTCACCACAACGTTGAGATCGCCGAGCCCGCGCCTGTCGGATTTCCTCGGGTGGCTGGCGAGGGCCTGAACGCCCAAATCGGTCTGCGCGACGATATCGACGTCGCGGATGCAACCGTAGATTACCAGCCCTTCCCAACCGTTTTTCGCGGCTTTCTCGGCCAGCATGTCACCCAGCAACGCATGACGCAGGGAACCGCCACCGTCTACCACCAGCACTTTGCCATTCCCCTTGAGCTCGACCTGCTCCTTGACCCGCGAGTTGTCTTCGAAGCACTTGATGGTCACGATTTCGCCACCGAAGGAATCACGGCCGCCGAAATTGCTGAACATCGGTTCCAGCACCTGCACCAGTTCCGGATAGGCGTCGCACAGGTCAGGCGTGAGGTAATGGATCATCGAGAAACTCCTGTAAAGAGGAAGACAGCACGAACATCAGTGATGACTCAGCCACGGAAAGTGACCGGAACAGCTCAATGCGTCATATCTTAGCCGCAAGCCGATCAGAGCGAAATGCCCTTGTTAGAGCGTCAGGCTCAAACCGCCGCGGCCAAATCCCGTTGATCTCCCAACAACGGTGCCTGCTGATCCGCCAGCCAGCGGGTCACCAACGGCCAGACTTCGGCCTGGGCGGGTTTGCTGACGAGCATTTCAACATGGCCGAAATTGTCGGCGAAACCTTGGTCTCGACCCAGGTTGATAAATTGCTTGTGCTCCGAACCGAATTGCTCGAACAGTTTGCGGCACGCCCACGCAGGATCCTGATGATCACCCGCTGCGCTCACGGCGAGCACCGGCAACTTGACCTCGGCCAAACCCGCCCACCAGTTTTTCTCGGCATCGCCAAAACGCCCGAACAGGCCAAACCAACGCATGCTTTCCAGGGCCAGGCCGATCGGCTCGTCCTCCGGGCCGCGCTTGAGCCTTGAACCGGACAACTGGGCGAAACGCTTGAGAATGAAGCGGCCGCCCCACTCCACCGGTGGAATCTTCAAGGGCCAGTAAGTGCGGCTGACCTGGGTGCCAAAAAACGCCGCCGAGGCCACGACCGACTCACCGATGTACTCGCCACCCAGCGCCGCCGCCAGGGTAATACCGCCCAGTGAGTGACCGATCCAGTGCGGGGCCTGCCCGCTCTGCTCGCGCACGAACGCGCCGATGGCCGGCAGATCATAGCGAGCGTAGTCGGCGACTCGGTTCTTGCGGTAGTCGTGGTTACGTTGGGACAGGCCGTGACCGCGCATTTCCGGAATCCACACGTCGAACCCCAATCGAGCCAGATAAGCGCCCAACCCCAGGCCCTTGGGAGAAAACCAGAACCGGCGATTGGAAAAGCTGCCGTGCAGCAGGATCACCGGCACGCCACGGGAGGACGATTCATCGGCCATGCCAAGACGCGTCACAGCCAGTTCGACGGTGAAGTCGGGGCTGTTACCGGGTTTCAAACGATAGACATCTTCGCTCAAATCGCCGCGCCGTTCGGCGCTGATCAGAGCGACAGGAAATAGGTTGCTGCTGCTTTGCATAATCTCTTGCACAAAAAAGGGCGGCATCCAGATGGAGCCCGCCCTGCTTGAATCTCAAAAAGACCGCTCCCTGACGCTACGTCGTCCCCTGTAGGAGCGAGCTTGCTCGCGAAAAACTTCAGGACACCGCGTTTATCCAGATTAAACGCGTTATCGATTGCGTCCATCGCGAGCAAGCTCGCTCCTACAAGGTATGAGAGCGGGCCGTTCACACGCTATCAGGCCGAAGCTTGACCTTCTGCCAGGAAGAACCAGGTTTCCAGTACGGAGTCCGGGTTCAACGAAACGCTTTCAATGCCCTGTTCCATCAGCCACTTGGCCAGGTCCGGGTGGTCCGAAGGGCCCTGACCGCAGATGCCGATGTACTTGCCGGCCTTGTTGCACGCGGCAATGGCGTTGGCCAGCAACTTCTTGACTGCCGGATTACGCTCATCGAACAGATGCGCAATGATCCCGGAGTCACGGTCCAGGCCCAGGGTCAACTGGGTCAGGTCGTTGGAGCCGATGGAGAAACCGTCGAAGAACTCGAGGAATTCTTCCGCCAGGATGGCGTTGGACGGCAGTTCGCACATCATGATCACGCGCAGGCCGTTTTCGCCACGGGCCAGGCCGTTTTCCGCCAGCAGATCGACCACCTGGCTCGCTTCGCCCAAGGTACGGACGAATGGCACCATGATTTCGACGTTGGTCAGGCCCATCTCGTTGCGCACACGCTTCAGAGCGCGGCACTCGAGCTCGAAGCAGTCGCGGAACGATTCGCTGATGTAACGCGAAGCGCCGCGGAAGCCCAGCATCGGGTTCTCTTCTTCCGGCTCGTAGAGTTTGCCGCCGATCAGGTTGGCGTATTCGTTGGACTTGAAGTCCGACAGGCGCACGATGACTTTCTTCGGCCAGAACGCAGCTGCCAGGGTGCTGATGCCTTCGACCAGTTTTTCGACGTAGAAGCCGACCGGGTCGTTGTAGCCGGCAATGCGCTTGTCGACGCTTTCCTTGATGTCCAGCGGCAGGCCGTCGTAGTTCAGCAGTGCTTTAGGGTGCACGCCGATCATGCGGTTGATGATGAACTCCAGGCGGGCCAGACCCACACCGGCGTTCGGCAGCTGCGCGAAGTCGAAGGCGCGGTCCGGGTTGCCGACGTTCATCATGATCTTGAACGGCAGCTCCGGCATGGCGTCCACGGAGTTCTTCTTGATGTCGAAGCCCAGTTCGCCTTCGAAGATGAAACCGGTGTCGCCTTCAGCACAGGAAACGGTCACGCCCTGGCCGTCTTTCAACAGCTGGGTAGCGTTGCCGCAACCCACTACTGCCGGGATACCCAGCTCACGGGCGATGATCGCCGCGTGGCAAGTACGGCCGCCACGGTTGGTGACGATGGCGCTGGCGCGTTTCATGACCGGCTCCCAGTCCGGGTCGGTCATGTCGGAAACCAGTACGTCGCCTGGCTGGACCTTGTCCATTTCGGACACGTCCTTGATGATGCGGACCTTGCCGGCGCCGATGCGCTGGCCGATGGCGCGGCCTTCCACCAGCACGGTGCCGGTCTCTTTCAACAGGTAACGTTCCATGACGTTGGCCTGGGTGCGGCTCTTCACGGTTTCCGGACGGGCCTGCACGATGTACAGCTTGCCGTCGTCACCGTCCTTGGCCCACTCGATGTCCATCGGGCACTTGTAGTGCTTCTCGATGATCATCGCCTGCTTGGCCAACTCGCTGACTTCGGCGTCGGTCAGGCAGAAGCGGGCGCGATCGGCCTTGTCCACGTCGACGGTCTTCACCGAACGACCGGCCTTGGCCTCGTCGCCGTAGATCATCTTGATGGCCTTGCTGCCCAGGTTGCGGCGCAGGATGGCCGGACGACCAGCCGCCAGCGTGCCCTTGTGGACGTAGAACTCATCCGGGTTCACCGCGCCTTGTACGACGGTTTCACCCAGGCCGTAGGCGCCGGTGATGAACACCACGTCACGGAAGCCCGATTCGGTATCGAGGGTGAACATCACGCCGGCGGTGCCGGTTTCGGAACGGACCATGCGCTGCACGCCAGCGGACAGGGCAACCAGCTTGTGGTCGAAGCCTTGGTGCACGCGATAGGAAATGGCGCGGTCGTTGAACAGCGAAGCGAACACCTCTTTGGCGGCGCGGATGACGTTTTCCACACCACGGATGTTCAGGAAGGTTTCCTGCTGGCCGGCGAAGGAAGCGTCCGGCAAGTCTTCGGCGGTGGCGGAAGAACGCACGGCCACGGCCATGTCAGGGTTGCCGGCGGACAGCGTAGCGAACGCGGTACGAATTTCGGCATTCAGTTTTTCAGGGAATTCGGCTTCCATGATCCACTGGCGGATCTGGGCACCGGTTTTGGCCAGGGCATTCACGTCATCGACGTCCAGGGCATCGAGGGCGTCGTGAATCTGCTGGTTCAGGCCGCTCAGCTCCAGAAAATCACGATAAGCCTGAGCGGTCGTGGCGAAGCCACCGGGCACCGATACACCGGCGCCTGCCAGATTGCTGATCATCTCGCCGAGGGATGCGTTCTTGCCCCCCACATGCTCTACATCATGGACGCCGAGCTTATCGAGGGAAACTACGTACTCTACCAAGGTGATCTCTCCACTAACTGTGTTGGAAAAGCTCAGAAACCGGCTGCTTGAATGAGCATTTACCGGCTATATGGCCTGGACCTGGAAAATAAGTGAGAATGCGGGCCATTGGCGGCCGGCAAATCGCGCCTATCATATCCAAGATTCGTCACTAGCTTAAGGCCCAAGGTGCAAATGAAACGATCTGCTTTCTTTATCTCCGATGGTACCGGCATTACCGCCGAAGCCCTCGGCCAAAGCCTTCTGGCGCAGTTCGAAAACATTACCTTCAGCAAAGTCACGCGTCCGTACATCGACAACGTGGACAAAGCGCGGGCCATGGTACAACAAATCAACAAAGCCGCCGAAACAGACGGCTTCCGTCCGATTATCTTCGACACCATCGTCAATCAGGACATTCGTGAGATTCTCGCAACCTCGAATGGTTTCATGATCGACATTTTCTCGACGTTCCTGGCACCGCTTGAACAGGAACTGACCGAGCATTCTTCCTACACCGTGGGCAAATCCCATTCCATCGGCTCGAACACCAATTATATGGAACGCATCGAGGCGGTGAACTTCGCCCTCGACAACGACGACGGCGCCCGCACGCACTATTACGACAAGGCCGACCTGATACTAGTGGGCGTGTCGCGATGTGGTAAGACGCCGACGTGCCTGTACATGGCCATGCAATTCGGTATCCGCGCAGCCAACTACCCGCTGACCGAAGACGACATGGAACGCCTGCAACTGCCAAACGCCCTGCGCGCCCACCAGCACAAGCTGTTCGGCCTGACCATCGACCCAGACCGCCTCACCGCGATCCGCAACGAGCGCAAGCCCAACAGCCGCTATTCGAGCTACGCCCAGTGCGAGTTCGAAGTGCGCGAGGTCGAGAACCTGTTCCGCCGCGCAAACATCCCGCACATCAACTCCACGCATTTTTCGGTGGAAGAAATATCTGCGAAAATTCTGGTGGAGAAAGGTGTGGAGCGGCGGTTCAAGTAAACCTTTATTGCCTGTTCCGGCCTCATCGCGAGCCGGCTCACTCCTACAGGGGATCTGCGGTGAACACAAATCAACTGTAGGAGCGAGCCGGCTCCGGGCGGCGTTCCGACGATTGAACGATAACGCGGTCTTTCAGGTAACAAACAAATCCACGAACCGGTTCACCGCTGTCGCCTCAAGTTTCTGCTGATCCTTGCAAAGCGCAAAAATCTCTTCGCTGCGCTGAGCGGTGAATCGTGTCAGCAAGTTCGCCCTGAATTTCTCCTCCAGCAACGGGATACCTTCAACCCGGCGCCGACGATGCCCGATCGGGTATTCCACCACCACATTCTCAGTGTTCGAACCATCCTTGAAGAACACCTGCACCGCATTGGCAATCGAGCGTTTATCCGCCTCCAGGTATTCACGGGTGTAACGCGGCTCTTCGACGATGACCATTTTCTCGCGAAGCACATCGATGATTGGATGCGCCTTGTGGAAATCGTCCTCGTAGTGCTCCGCCACCAGATTGCCGAAGGCCAGCGGCACGGCGGTCATGTACTGGATGCAGTGATCGCGGTCGGCGGCGTTTGCCAATGGACCGACTTTGGAAATGATGCGAATCGCCGATTCATGGGTGGTGATGACGATCCTGTCGATTTCGTGCAGGCGATTACGCACTTGCGGATGCAAGGTCACCGCCGCTTCGCAGGCCGTTTGCGCATGGAACTCGGCGGGAAAACTGATCTTGAACAGCACGTGTTCCATCACATAACTGCCGTACGGCCGCGAGAAACTGAACCCGCGCCTGTCTTCTGGCTTGAGTGCCAGATCGCTATTGGTGTGGCTGAACAGTACGTCGTAAAAACCCCACTGCTTGGCACTCAATACGCCGGGGATGCCCATCTCGCCGCGCATCGCAATGTCCGCCAGGCGCACGCCACGACTGGACGCATCGCCCGCCGCCCAGGACTTGCGCGAGCCGGCATTCGGCGCATGCCGGTACGTGCGCAAGGCCTGACCGTCGGCAAAGGCGTGGGACAACGCCGACAACAACTGTTCGCGATTGGCGCCCATCAGCTTGGCCGCAACCGCGGTCGAGGCGACTTTCACCAGAATCACGTGATCGAGGCCGACGCGGTTGAACGAATTCTCAAGGGCGATCACGCCTTGAATCTCGTGGGCCATGATCATCGATTCAAGCACCGTGCGAACGGTCAGCGGCGCCTCGCCATTGGCCAGGCGCTTTTGCGACAGGTGGTCGGCCACCGCGAGAATACCGCCGAGGTTATCCGACGGATGTCCCCACTCGGCGGCGAGCCAGGTGTCGTTGTAGTCGAGCCAGCGCACGATGCAGCCGATGTCCCACGCCGCCTTCACCGGATCGAGCCGGTAACTGGTGCCCGGCACGCGGGCGCCGAACGGCACGACGGTGCCTTCGACCACAGGCCCCAGGTGCTTGGTGCACTCCGGGAAACGCAGGGCCAGCAAGCCGCAACCCAAGGTATCGATCAGGCAGTTACGCGCGGTATCCAGCGCCTCTTCAGACTCGATCTTGAAGTTGAGAATGTAATCGGCAATGTCCTGCAGGACCTTGTCGTAGTCCGGACGGTTGTTCAGGTCGACGTTGGCACTCATGTTCGATTCACTCTATGAAGTGGGTCGTTGATGGGACCTCGGTTCAGGGCAATGTAGGAGCTGCCGCAGGCTGCGATCTTTTGACTTTGTTTTTTTTAGAATCAAGATCAAAAGATCGCAGCCTGCGGCAGCTCCTACGGGGTTTGTGTCAGAACGAGTCGCCTGGCACGCGAACGAAACCTTCCATCAACACCCGCGCACTGCGGCTCATGATTGCCTTGTTCACGGTCCATTCGCCATTGACCTGACTGGCCTCGGCGCCGACACGCAGGGTGCCGGACGGATGGCCGAAGCGCACCGCATTGCGTTCGATACCGCCTGCAGCGAGGTTCACCAAAGTGCCGGAAATCGCTGCGGCCGTACCGATCGCCACTGCCGCCGTGCCCATCATCGCGTGGTGCAACTTGCCCATGGACAATGCACGCACCAGCAGGTCGACATCCCCCGCCGCTATCGCCTTGCCGCTTGATGCCACGTAGTCCGCAGGCTTGGCCACGAAGGCCACCTTCGGCGTGTGCTGCCGCTTGGCCGCTTCGTCGATGTTCGAAATCAGACCCATGCGTAGCGCGCCGTAGGCACGGATGGTTTCGAACATCAGCAAGGCTTTCGGATCGCCATTGATCGCGCCCTGCAACTCGGTGCCTTTGTAGCCGATGTCTTCGGCATTGATAAAAATTGTCGGGATGCCGGCGTTGATCATGGTCGCCTTGAAGGTACCGACACCGGGTACTTCCAGGTCATCCACCAGGTTGCCGGTAGGGAACATCGAACCGCCGCCACCCTCTTCATCCGCTGCCGGATCGAGAAACTCGATCTGCACTTCGGCCGCCGGGAAGGTCACGCCGTCGAGTTCGAAATCACCGGTTTCCTGCACTTCACCATTGGTGATCGGCACGTGGGCGATGATGGTCTTGCCAATGTTGGCCTGCCACACGCGAACCACCGCCACGCCGTTGTGCGGGATGCGGCTGGCGTCCACCAGACCATTGCTGACGGCGAACGAACCGACCGCCGCCGACAGGTTGCCGCAGTTGCCGCTCCAGTCCACGAACGGCTTGTCGATCGACACCTGACCGAACAGGTAGTCGACATCGTGATCGGCCTTGATGCTTTTCGACAGGATCACGGTTTTGCTGGTGCTGGAAGTCGCGCCGCCCATACCGTCGATTTGCTTGTCGTACGGGTCGGGGCTGCCGATTACGCGCAGCAGCAAAGCGTCGCGGGCCGGGCCTGGGACCTGTGCCGCTTCAGGCAAATCCTTCAGGCTGAAAAACACGCCTTTGCTGGTGCCGCCGCGCATGTAAGTCGCTGGAATTTTGATCTGCGGTGCATGAGCCATGGTGCTCGTTACTCCTAATCTGAAAGCAGACACGGGACTTGAAGTCCCGTGTCGGTACAGCCTGTTTTAGACGGCGACCGCCGATTCTTCGAGGAAGTCCTGGGCGAAGCGTTGCAACACACCGCCAGCCTCGTAGATCGACACTTCTTCGGCGGTATCGAGGCGGCAGGTCACCGGCACATCGACGCGTTCGCCGTTCTTGCGATGGATCACCAGCGTCAGCTCGGCACGTGGCGTGCGCTCGCCAATCACGTCGTAGGTTTCGCTGCCGTCGATGGCCAGGGTATGACGGTTGGTGCCCGCTTTGAATTCCAGCGGCAACACGCCCATGCCCACCAGGTTGGTGCGGTGAATGCGTTCGAAACCTTCGGCGGCAATCGCTTCCACACCCGCCAGGCGCACGCCCTTGGCCGCCCAGTCGCGGGACGAACCCTGGCCGTAGTCTTGACCTGCGATGATGATCAGCGGCTGCTTGCGATCCATGTAGGTTTCGATGGCTTCCCACATGCGCATCACTTTGCCTTCCGGCTCGACACGGGCCAGCGAACCCTGCTTGACCTTGCCGTTTTCCTGAACCATTTCGTTGAACAGTTTCGGGTTGGCGAAGGTTGCGCGCTGCGCAGTCAGGTGGTCACCACGGTGAGTCGCGTAAGAGTTGAAGTCCTCTTCCGGCAGGCCCATTTTCGCCAGGTATTCGCCGGCGGCGCTGTCGAGCATGATGGCGTTGGACGGCGAAAGGTGATCCGTGGTGATGTTGTCCGGCAGCACCGCCAGCGGACGCATGCCCTTGAGCGGACGTGCCCCGGCCAATGCACCTTCCCAGTACGGCGGACGGCGAATGTAGGTGCTCATCTCGCGCCAGTCGTACAGTGGCGCGACTTTCGGACCGGTGTCTTCGTGGATGGCGAACATCGGGATGTAGACCTGACGGAACTGCTCCGGCTTGACCGAGGCCTTCACCACCGAGTCGATTTCTTCGTCGCTCGGCCAGATGTCTTTCAGGCGGATTTCCTTGCCATCCACCACGCCCAGCACATCTTTTTCGATGTCGAAACGGATGGTACCGGCGATGGCGTAAGCAACGACCAATGGCGGCGACGCGAGGAACGCCTGCTTGGCGTACGGGTGAATCCGGCCGTCAAAGTTGCGGTTACYGGACAACACGGCAGTGGCGTACAGGTCGCGGTCGATGATCTCTTGCTGGATCACCGGATCCAGCGCGCCGGACATGCCGTTGCAGGTGGTGCAGGCGAAGGCCACGACGCCGAATCCGAGCTGCTCCAGCTCATCGGTCAAACCGGCTTCGTCGAGGTACAGCGCGACGGTTTTCGAACCCGGTGCCAAGGACGATTTGACCCACGGCTTGCGGGTCAGGCCGAGCTTGTTGGCGTTGCGCGCCAGCAGGCCGGCGGCGATCACGTTGCGCGGGTTGCTGGTGTTGGTGCAACTGGTGATGGCGGCAATGATCACCGCGCCATCCGGCATCTGGCCAGGTACGTCTTCCCACTGACCGGCGATGCCTTTGGCTGCCAGATCCGAAACCGCGACACGGGCGTGCGGGTTGCTCGGGCCAGCCATGTTGCGCACGACCGAAGACAGGTCGAAGGTCAGGCCGCGCTCGTATTGCGCGCCTTTGAGGCTATCAGCCCACAGGCCGGTCTGCTTGGCGTAGTTCTCGACCAACTGCACCTGCTCGTCTTCACGGCCGGTGAGCTTGAGGTAGTCGATAGTCTGCTGGTCGATGTAGAACATCGCCGCGGTGGCGCCGTATTCCGGGGCCATGTTGGAGATGGTCGCGCGGTCGCCGAGGGTCAGCTTTGACGCGCCTTCGCCGAAGAACTCCAGCCACGCACCGACCACTTTTTGCTGGCGCAGGAACTCGGTCAACGCCAGCACCATGTCGGTGGCGGTGATGCCCGGTTGCAGCTTGCCGGTCAGTTCGACGCCGACGCTTTCCGGCAGGCGCATCCAGGAGGCGCGGCCGAGCATCACGCTCTCTGCTTCCAGGCCGCCAACGCCGATGGCGATCACACCCAGCGCATCGACGTGCGGGGTGTGGCTGTCGGTGCCGACACAGGTGTCGGGGAAGGCCACACCGTCGCGCACCTGGATCACCGGGGACATTTTCTCCAGGTTGATCTGGTGCATGATGCCGTTGCCCGGCGGGATCACGTCGACGTTCTTGAACGCCTTCTTGGTCCAGTTGATGAAGTGGAAACGGTCTTCGTTGCGACGGTCTTCGATGGCGCGGTTCTTCTCGAACGCCTGCGGATCGAAACCACCGCGCTCGACGGCCAGGGAGTGGTCGACGATCAGTTGGGTCGGCACCACCGGGTTGACTTGTGCAGGGTCGCCGCCTTGCAGGGCGATGGCATCACGCAGGCCGGCGAGGTCGACCAAAGCAGTCTGGCCGAGAATATCGTGACACACCACGCGGGCCGGGAACCACGGGAAGTCGAGGTCGCGCTTGCGTTCGATGAATTGCTTCAGGGATTCGGTGAGCGTGGCCGGGTCGCAGCGACGCACAAGGTTTTCCGCCAGCACACGGGAGGTGTACGGCAGGGTGTCGTAGGCGCCAGGCTGGATCGCCTCGACCGCTGCGCGGACATCGAAGTAATCCAGTTTGCTGCCGGGCAGCGGTTTACGGAATTGAGTGTTCATCGTCAGGACTCGGTCACGGTAGTTACAAAAGGTGGGGCCTGGCACCAGACTTGAATTGAACACAATCCACTGTGGGAGCGAGCTTGCTCGCGATAGCGATGTAACTGGCGACATTGATGTTGAATGTCAGCCCGTCATCGCGAGCAAGCTCGCYCCCACAGGGATCTGCGTTGATTTCAGATCCCGGTGCCGACCTCCACCATTCAGCGTTGTTCGATTGGTACGAACTTGCGCTGTTCAACGCCGGTGTACTCGGCGCTTGGACGGATGATGCGGTTGTTGGCACGTTGTTCGTACACGTGGGCAGCCCAGCCGGTCAGGCGCGAGCAGACGAAGATCGGTGTGAACAACTTGGTCGGAATGCCCATGAAGTGGTACGCCGAGGCATGGTAGAAGTCGGCGTTCGGGAACAGTTTCTTCTGCTCCCACATGGTCTTGTCGATGGCTTCGGAAACCGGGAACAACACTTTGTCATCCACTTCGTCAGCGAGTTTTTTCGACCAGCCCTTGATCACCTCGTTGCGCGGATCGTTGTCCTTATAGATCGCGTGGCCGAAGCCCATG
This sequence comes from Pseudomonas sp. P4_C3, assembly GCF_056402075.1. Lineage (NCBI taxonomy): Bacteria > Pseudomonadati > Pseudomonadota > Gammaproteobacteria > Pseudomonadales > Pseudomonadaceae > Pseudomonas > Pseudomonas sp. P4_C3. Next base: position 35,901 of record NZ_JBFUIC010000007.1, on the reverse strand, counting down.
ATCTTGTCCTTGCGCTCGAGCATGCCGAGGGTGCCTTTGATCGCGTCTTCCGGCGACGAGAAACGCTCGATCATTTCCATCGCCGCTTCGTTGGCACCGCCGTGCAGCGGGCCGCGCAGCGAGCCGATGGCCGCGGTGATGCACGAATACAGGTCGGAAAGGGTCGAGGCGCAAACACGTGCGGTGAAGGTCGAAGCGTTGAACTCGTGCTCTGCGTAGAGGATCAGCGAAACGTTCATCACCTTGACGTGCAGCTCGCTCGGTTTCTTGCCGTGCAGCAGGTGCAGGAAGTGGCCGCCGATGGACTGCTCGTCGCTCACGCAATCGATGCGCTTGCCTTCGTGGCTGAAGTGATACCAGTAAGTCATGATCGCCGGGAACGCGGCCAGCAGGCGGTCGGTCTTGTCGTGCTGCTCGGAGAAGTTGTTCTCCGGCTCCAGGTTGCCCAGGAACGAGCAGCCAGTGCGCATCACGTCCATCGGGTGGGCGTCGGCGGGGATGCGTTCCAGCACTTCTTTCAGCGCTTGCGGCAAGTCACGCAGCTTGCTCAGCTTGGTGATGTAGGCTGCAAGTTGCGCTTTGCTCGGCAGTTCGCCGTACAGCAGCAGATAGGCAACTTCTTCGAACTGTGCGTCAGCCGCCAGTTCACGTACGTCATAACCACGATAGGTCAGACCGGCACCCGACTGGCCCACGGTGGACAGTGCGGTTTGCCCGGCTACCTGGCCACGGAGCCCGGCGCCACTGAGTACTTTTGCTTCGGCCATTTTTGTCTCCAATATTCTTGAATTTTTTAGGAAATCGGCAAACACACGGGTCGGGAATCATCCCGGTCCTGTAGGAGCGAGCTTGCTCGCGATGGTGGACCGAACACCGCGGGGTGCCAATTTTCCCGCGTCATCGTTAACGACCATCGCGAGCGAGCTTGCTCCTACCTCTTCGCGGCGAACAACGCATCGAGCTTCTGCTCGAAGGTGTGGTAGTCGATGCGATCGTAAAGCTCCATGCGGGTCTGCATGGTGTCGATGACGTTTTGTTGAGTGCCGTCGCGACGGATCGCGGTGTAGACGTTTTCTGCAGCCTTGTTCATGGCGCGGAACGCCGACAGCGGGTACAGCACCAGCGATACGTCGGCAGCGGCCAGTTGCTCGGTGGTGTACAGCGGCGTCGCGCCGAACTCGGTGATGTTGGCCAGGATCGGCGCTTTCACGCGGTTGGCGAACAGCTTGTACATGTCCAGCTCGGTGATGGCTTCCGGGAACACCATGTCGGCGCCGGCTTCGATGCACGCGGCGGCGCGATCCAGGGCAGACTCCAGGCCTTCCACCGCCAGGGCGTCGGTACGGGCCATGATCACGAAGCTGTCATCGGTACGCGCATCGACGGCGGCCTTGATGCGGTCGACCATTTCCTGTTGGGTCACAATCTCTTTATTCGGACGGTGACCACAGCGCTTGGCGCCAACCTGGTCTTCGATGTGAATCGCCGCGGCGCCGAACTTGATCATCGACTTGACGGTGCGAGCGACGTTGAACGCCGAGGAACCGAAACCGGTGTCCACATCCACCAGCAATGGCAGGTCGCAAACATCGGTGATACGGCGCACGTCGGTCAGCACGTCATCCAGACCGGTGATGCCCAGGTCAGGCACGCCGAGGGAGCCGGCAGCCACCCCGCCACCCGACAGGTAGATCGCCTTGAAACCGGCGCGTTTGGCCAGCAGCGCGTGGTTGGCGTTGATCGCGCCGACCACTTGCAATGGATGCTCGCTGGCGACCGCATCGCGGAAACGCTGGCCTGGAGTGCTCTTGTTCAAACTCATGACTCACCTCGTTTGGCTGTCGGGTTAGCGCCGTCCTGGTAATGACGGGCGATGTTGCGTTTGGAGGCGCCGATATGACGGCGCATCAACAACTCGGCCAGTTCACCGTCACGGTCGGCGATGGCATCGAGAATGCGGTGGTGCTCGGCGAACGCCTGGTGCGGGCGATTGGGCGTGGTGGAAAACTGGATGCGGTACATGCGCACCAGTTGATACAGCTCGCCGCAGAGCATTTGGGTCAGCGTGCGGTTGCCGCTGCCCTGGATGATTCGGTAATGGAAGTCGAAATCGCCTTCCTGCTGGTAGTAGCCTCTCCCGGCCTGAAACGCCTCATCGCGCTCGTGGGTTTCCAGGACCCGACGCAGTTCGTCGATTTCCTCGAGGCTCATGCGCTCGGCGGCCAGGCGACAGGCCATGCCTTCCAGGGATTCGCGGATTTCGTATAGCTCAATCAGTTCGGCGTGGTTGAGCGACACCACCCGGGCGCCGACATGCGGCACGCGAACCAGCAGACGCTGGCCTTCCAGACGGTGGATGGCCTCGCGCAACGGGCCACGGCTGATGCCGTAGGTGCGCGCCAACTCCGGCTCGGAGATTTTGCTGCCCGGCGCAATCTCGCCTTTGACGATAGCCGCCTGAATGCGTCGGAAGACGTTCTCGGACAGGGTCTCCGTATCGTCTTGCGTTGAAACGGGGGGATCGAGTTGATCCAGCATATTGTCGACACCTTGTGAGCCAATGCCGCAAAAACTAACGAATACAGGCGACACAGTCAAAGGTTAAATCGATATTGTCGACAATCTTCTGATAACCGGCTGCACCATAACGAAGCAATCCCTCTGTTTATAGCCACCGGCCAGCGCTGGCGCCATCAAACTACCGTGCTAGAATGCCGCCCGCATTTGTTTGTCACATCTGCACTGCCTGTCATAAAAACCTGACAGGCATACGAGGGAGCTTGCGCAGCGATGCCAGGGCCTTGAATCAAGTCGGACCGCTGCGCATCAGGATTTATGAGACTCAAGCCCTTCCCTGCCTTCCTTTATTTCCTTTGTCTGCCTGGTTTCGCAATGGCCGGGGAAAAGACCGTGTATGGCCTTAATGAGTACGCATCGCTCAATGGCATTGACCTGGAAGTGGCGGCCAAACTCGACACCGGGGCAAAAACCGCTTCCCTGAGCGCGCGGGATATCAAACGTTTCAAACGCAACGGCGAGTCATGGGTGCGCTTTTACCTGGCCATCGACGCCGCCCATTCGCACCCGATCGAACGCCCGCTGGCCCGTGTCAGCAAGATCAAGCGCCGGGCCGGCGACTACGACCCCGAAGAGGGCAAGAAGTACACCGCCCGCCCGGTGATCGAACTGGACATCTGCATGGGCTCGGCCCTGCGTAGCATCGAAGTGAACCTGACCGACCGCAGCGCTTTCCAATATCCGCTACTGATTGGCTCCGAAGCCCTCAAACGCTTCGATGCACTGGTTGACCCCAGCCTTAAATATGCTGCCGGCAAACCTGCCTGCACCACCGACGCTCATACCGCCGAGTAATTTCAATGCGCTCTCTTACCCTTCATCTGAAACTGCTGATCGCCATCCTGGTGGCGCTGGGCATTTCAGTTACGGCCTATCAGATCTTCGTGCTGGGCATCCCGGTGACCGAAGACGCCACCGACGACCTGTGGAACATCGACGCCAAGGTCGAGTTCGTCGCCAGTGCCAAGGACCCGGTCAAGATCCAGATGTTCGTGCCACCGCTGAGCCGCGACTTCGTCAGCCTCAACGAGAGCTTCATCTCCAATAACTACGGCGTGGCCGTGAACCGGGTCGACGGCAACCGCAAGGTCACCTGGTCGGCGCGCCGGGCCAAAGGCAATCAGACGCTGTATTACCGCCTGGTGCTGACCAAGCGTTATTCCGGTGAGAAAGCCAAGATCAAAGGCCCGACCTTTCGCGACAGCATGACCATCGAAGGCCCGGAAAAAATCGCCGCCGAAGCCCTGCTTGCTCCGATTCGCCAGCACTCGGCCGACGTCGAAACCTTCGTCGGCGAAGCCATCAAGCGGGTCAACAACCTCAACGACGACAACGTGAAGCTGTTGCTGGCCGGTGATCCGTCCACCGCGCACAAGGCGAAAATCGTCGAGTTGCTGCTGTCCGTCGCCCACGTGCCGATCGAGAAGGTCCACACCATCCGCCTGGTGGCCGATCAGCCGCAAATCCCGGAACTGTGGCTGCGCAGTTTCAACGGCACCGACTGGCTGTACTTCAATCCGGAAACCGGTGAACAGGGCCTGCCGACCGACCGCCTGCTGTGGTGGACCGGCGACGAAAACCTGATCACCGTCGATGGTGGCAAGAAAGCCAACGTGACCTTCAGCCTGAACAACAGCGAAATGAATGCCATTCGCCTGGCCAAGCTGACCGACGAAAACACCGACGCCAACTTCCTCGAATATTCGCTGTACGGCCTGCCGCTGCAAACCCAGCAGACCTTCATGATCATGGTGATGATCCCGATCGGCGTGCTGGTGATCCTGATCCTGCGCAACCTGATCGGCATCCAGACCCTGGGCACCTTCACCCCGGTGCTGATCGCCCTGGCCTTCCGCGAAACCCAGCTCGGCTTCGGTATCGCGCTGTTTACCATCATCACGGCGCTGGGCCTGTCGCTGCGTTCCTACCTCGAACACCTGAAACTGCAAATGCTGCCGAGGCTGTCGGTGGTGCTGACGTTCGTGGTGGTGTTGATTGCGGCGATCAGCCTGTTCAGCCATAAACTCGGCCTGGAGCGTGGCTTGTCGGTGGCGCTGTTCCCGATGGTGATCCTGACCATGACCATCGAACGCCTGTCGATCACCTGGGAAGAACGCGGCGGCGGCCACGCCATGAAAGTGGCCATCGGCACGCTGTTCGCCGCGTCCCTGGCGCACCTGATCATGACCGTGCCGGAACTGGTGTACTTCGTGTTCACCTTCCCGGCGATCCTGCTGATCCTGGTGGGCTTCATGCTGGCCATGGGGCGTTATCGCGGTTATCGCCTGACCGAACTGGTGCGCTTCAAGGCCTTCCTGAAAAAGGCTGACGCCTGATGTTCGGCTTCTGGAAGACCTGGAAGGCCCTGGAAGCCCAGGGCATCATGGGGATCAATCGGCGCAACGCAGACTACGTGCTCAAGTACAACAAGCGCAGYCTGTACCCGATCGTCGATGACAAGATCATCACCAAGGAGCGCGCCATCGCCGCTGGCATCCATGTGCCCGAGCTGTATGGCGTAATCTCCACCGAGAAGGAAATCGACAATCTCGAAGAGATCATCGGCGCACGCAGCGACTTCGTGATCAAACCGGCCCAGGGCGCTGGCGGCGACGGCATCCTGGTCATCGCCGACCGCTTTGAAGGCCGCTATCGCTCGGTGTCCGGCCGGATCATCAGCCATGAAGAAATCGAGCATCAGATTTCCAGCATCCTGACCGGCCTGTACTCCCTGGGCGGTCACCGCGACCGGGCCCTGATCGAATACCGCGTGATTCCGGACCAGATCTTCAAGAGCATCAGTTACGAAGGCGTGCCGGACATTCGCATCATTGTTTTGATGGGTTACCCGGTGATGGCCATGTTGCGCTTGCCGACCCGCCAGTCCAACGGCAAGGCCAACCTGCACCAGGGCGCCATCGGCGTCGGTGTGGATCTGGCCACCGGCCTGACCCTGCGCGGCACCTGGCTGAACAACATCATCAACAAACACCCGGACACCACCAATGCAGTGGATGGCGTGCAACTGCCCTACTGGGACGGTTTCATGAAACTCGCCGCCGGCTGTTATGAATTGTGCGGGTTGGGCTACATCGGAGTCGACATGGTCCTGGACCAGGAAAAAGGCCCGTTGATTCTTGAACTCAACGCCCGGCCTGGGCTGAATATTCAGATTGCCAATGACTGCGGGCTGACGTTGCGTACTCATGCGGTGGAAGCACGAATGGAAGACCTCAAGGCTCGTGGCGTGACCGAATCGGTCAAAGAGCGTGTGGCGTTTGTACAGGAGATGTTTGGGCACATTCCTGCGGTCGAGGGTTGATCTTTTGTGGCGAAGGAGCAAGCTCCCTCGCCACAGAATGTAATTTCAGTCGCTTCCGATGTGCCTTCCCTCTAGGACCAAATCCTGCAGAGGACTACAATCGCCACCCCGCCTCGATGGCTGACTTCCCCCGCCCATGTTGACCTGCTCCGTACACCCGCTGCCCTATCGCGCCAACCCCGCCCAATACTTCGCGGCGATTCGCCATGCCCCCGGCGCCGTGCTGCTCGACAGCGGCCGCCCCAGTGCTGACCGCGGTCGCTATGACCTGCTCAGCGCCTGGCCACTGGAACAACTGACGGTATCGCCCGACGAAAGTGGCGATGCCTTCCTGCAACGCCTGCGCGATAACCTGACACGCCTGGGCGAAGCGACTCTGCCGGTACCTTATGAGTTGCCGTTTGCCGGTGGATTGATCGGCTACCTGAGTTACGACTTCGGCCGGCATCTGGAGCGCCTGCCGAGCCAGGCACAGGACGACCTGCAACTGCCTGACGCGCGTTTCGGCCTGTACGGCTGGGCATTGGTCAGCGATCACCTTTCGCTGACCAGTCAATTGGTGTTCCACCCGACACTGCCCACCGGCGAACGCCAGCGCCTGATCGATCTGTTCAGCCAGCCTGCACCGGAAGTGGTCGCGCCCTTCAAACTGCTCACCCCGATGACTGCCGACTTGAGCGCTGACCAGTATCAACAGGCAATCGAGCGCATCCAGCAATACATTCAGGCCGGCGACTGTTATCAGGTCAACTTCGCCCAGCGTTTTCGTGCGCCCTGCCAAGGTGATCCCTGGACCGCTTACTGCGCACTGCGCGCAGCGTGCCCGACGCCTTTTTCCGGTTTCCAGAGCTTGCCTGACGGCGATGCCGTACTCAGCCTGTCGCCGGAACGCTTCGTCAAAGTCAGCCAGCGCCATGTGGAAACCCGCCCGATCAAGGGCACTCGACCTCGGGGCCTGACGCCTGAGCAAGACGCCGCGAACGCCACCGAACTGCTGGCCAGCCCCAAGGATCGCGCGGAAAACCTGATGATCGTCGACCTGCTGCGCAATGACCTCGGCCGGACCTGCCGCACCGGTTCGGTTCGGGTACCGGAACTGTTCAGCCTGGAAAGCTATCCGAACGTGCATCACCTGGTCAGCAGTGTCACCGGTGAACTGGCGGATGACCGCGATGCCCTGAACCTGATTGCTGGCAGCTTCCCGGGGGGCTCGATTACCGGCGCGCCAAAGATTCGCGCCATGCAGATCATCGATGAGCTGGAACCGACCCGACGCGGACTGTATTGCGGTTCATTGGTCTACCTGGACGTGCGTGGCGAAATGGACAGCTCCATCGCCATCCGCAGCTTGCTGGTCAAGGACGGGCAGGTGTGTTGCTGGGGCGGCGGCGGGATTGTCGCGGACTCGGAGTGGCAGGCTGAATATCAGGAGTCGATCACCAAGGTGAAGGTATTGCTCGATACCCTGCAAAACCTCTGACACCACACCCGTCCCTGTAGGAGCGAGCTTGCTCGCGATGGTCGTCAACGATAACGCGGCATGCCTGACATCCCGCAGCGTTTTCAGATTCATCGCGAGCAAGCTCGCTCCTACAGGAAATGTACTTACAGGCTCAACGTCCGGTTCGAAGCCTTGATGAACTCCTGCTTCAGCTCTTCAAACGTGTGCACCGCCGGGAACTGCGGGAACTGCGCAATCACGTTTTCCGGCGCATGGAACAGAATCCCGGCATCGGCCTCGCCCAGCATCGTGGTGTCGTTGTAGGAATCCCCCGCTGCGACCACCCGGTAGTAGAGGCTCTTGAAGGCCAGGACCGACTGACGCTTGGGATCTTTCTGACGCAACTGGTAGCCAGTGACGCGCCCGCTGTCGTCGGTAATCAGACGATGGCAGAGCAAGGTCGGGAAGCCCAGTTGGCGCATCAGTGGCTGGGAGAACTCATAGAAGGTGTCCGACAGGATCACTACCTGGAAGCGCTCGCGCAGCCAGTCGACGAACTCGATGGCGCCATCCAGTGGCTTGAGCGTGGCGATCACTTCCTGAATGTCGGAAAGTTTCAGGCCGTGCTCGTCGAGAATCCGCAGGCGCTGCTTCATCAGCACGTCGTAGTCGGGAATGTCCCGGGTGGTGGCCCTGAGGGACTCGATCCCGGTTTTTTCGGCGAAGGCGATCCAGATTTCCGGGACCAGCACACCTTCAAGATCCAGACAGGCAATTTCCACAAGACACTCCCATTTGTATTGATTATTGAGTCGAGCGAGCATAAAGCCTGCCGAACTCTAGCGACTCGGGCCTGCCTGCGCAACGCAGAGGATGCCCCGGCCCGTGCAGCTTTTTGTTACCATCGACCCCATATAGAGCGCCCAGCGCCACCGACCTGTAGGAAGCCGCCCTGATGAGCCCAACGTTCGACGTCGTGGAACTCGCCACGACCTATGCCAACAAATCCGCCCAGGACATCCTGAAGCTCGCTTTTGCCGAGTTCGGCGATGACCTGTGGATATCTTTCAGCGGTGCCGAGGACGTGGTGCTGGTGGACATGGCCTGGAAGCTGAACAAGAACGTCAAAGTGTTCAGTCTCGACACCGGCCGCCTGCACCCCGAGACCTACCGCTTCATCGATCAGGTGCGCGAGCACTACAAGATCGACATCGAGCTGGTGTCGCCGGACCACACCAAACTCGAACCCTTCGTGAAGGAAAAAGGCCTGTTCAGTTTCTACAAGGACGGCCATGGCGAATGCTGCGGTATCCGCAAGATCGAACCGCTGCGCCGCAAGCTGTCCGGCGTGAAAGCCTGGGCCACCGGCCAGCGCCGGGACCAGAGCCCCGGCACCCGCAGCGCCGTCGCAGTGATGGAAATCGACACCGCGTTCTCCACCCCGGAACGCACCTTGTACAAGTTCAACCCGCTGGCGCAAATGACCAGTGAAGAGATCTGGGGCTACATCCGCATGCTGGAACTGCCGTACAACAGCCTGCACGAACGCGGTTTCATCAGCATCGGCTGCGAACCCTGCACCCGCCCGGTACTGCCGAACCAGCATGAGCGTGAAGGCCGCTGGTGGTGGGAAGAAGCGACGCAGAAGGAATGCGGGTTGCATGCGGGGAATATCATCAGCAAGGGGTAGGAGCGAGCTTGCTCGCGATGGTCGTCAACGAAAACGCTGTAAACCTGATTCCCCCGCGACGCTCTCGAGTTTTTCGCGAGCAAGCTCGCTCCTACAGAGTCAATGTGCCACAACACACAACGTGTACACACGAATGTCACCATAAGTGCCATTTGTGTGTGCACTTTTAGTTTCAGCGCCCCAAAAAGTTACATCTCCTTTCTCATCACCTCGCCCACATCCTCCCTCTCCAAAAATAAATACCTGTTCAATCGGTCAATTTAAATTTTCTATTTTTCAGTCAGTTATTCGTTTTCGATAACAAAACGAAATGAGCACTGGTTTTTATAGAATCGCAACTGGCACAAATCTGGCTTAAGTGCATACATGTTTTGTATACAATCAAATCAAAACATACGCACACTTTATATCCGCAAGCCTGAAGCGCCCTATCCCGTACAGGCTGCAGATGCCCCGTAACCAATGATATTCGCCACCCGCGACGAAGATTTGTCGAGCCAACGCTCATGCACAGTCATCGCGGCGTCGAGCATCAGGAGCCTGCCGGAATGCGTACTAGTCTCTCCAATAACAACATCGCGCTGGATCTACCCTCTTCCCATTCCACCCACACCGCCGACAACCAGGCGCATCACGCCCCCGTGGTGCTCAGCCCCCGACTGCACAACAAGGACCTGGCACCGACCAAGGCCGAAGGCCGGCGCTGGGGCCGCTACAGCATCTTTGCCCTATGGACCAACGACGTTCACAACATTGCCAACTACTCGTTTGCCATCGGTCTGTACGCTTTGGGTCTGGGTGGCTGGCAGATCCTGCTGTCCCTGGGTATCGGCGCGGCGCTGGTTTACTTCTTCATGAACCTGTCTGGCTACATGGGCCAGAAAACCGGGGTGCCGTTTCCGGTCATCAGCCGGATCAGTTTCGGCATTCATGGTGCGCAGATTCCTGCATTGATCCGCGCCGTGATCGCCATCGCCTGGTTCGGTATTCAGACGTACCTTGCGTCCGTGGTGTTTCGCGTGCTGTTGACGGCGGTCCATCCAGGGTTCGCCGACTACGACCACGACTCGATCCTCGGCCTGTCGACCCTGGGCTGGGTGTGTTTCGTCGCGATCTGGTTCGTGCAACTGGCGATCCTTGCTTATGGCATGGAGATGGTGCGGCGCTACGAGGCGTTTGCCGGCCCGGTGATTCTGCTGACCGTCGCCGCACTCGCCGCGTGGATGTACACCCAGGCCGATGCGACGATTGCCTGGTCGATCCGCGAGCCGCTGACTGGCGGTGAGATGTGGCGCAACATCTTTGCCGGTGGCGCACTGTGGCTGGCGATCTACGGCACCTTGATCCTCAACTTCTGCGACTTCGCCCGCTCTTCGCCGTGCCGCAAGACCATCAAGGTCGGAAATTTCTGGGGCTTGCCGGTGAATATCCTGGTATTCGCCAGCATCACGGTCCTGCTGTGCGGCGCGCAATTTCAGATCAATGGCCGGATCATCGAAAGCCCGACCGAAATCATCGCCTCGATCCCCAACACCTTCTTCCTGGTGCTCGGCTGCCTGGCATTCCTGATCGTCACCGTGGCGGTGAACATCATGGCCAACTTCGTCGCCCCGGCGTTCGTACTCAGCAACCTGGCGCCCAAGTACCTGACCTTCCGCCGCGCCGGGCTGATCAGCGCGACCATCGCCGTGCTGATCCTGCCGTGGAACCTCTACAACAGTCCGCTGGTGATCGTGTATTTCCTGTCCGGCCTCGGTGCCCTGCTCGGCCCGCTGTACGGGGTGATCATGGTCGACTACTGGCTGGTACGCAAAGGCCAGGTCAACGTGCCGCAGTTGTACAGCGAAGACCCGAACGGCGCGTATTACTACAGCCGCGGGGTCAATTTGCGCGCCGTGGCGGCGTTCATTCCCGCTGCCCTGATCGCCATCGTCCTGGCCCTGGTGCCAGGGTTCCACAGCGTATCGCCGTTCTCCTGGCTGATCGGTGCCGGCATCGCCGGGATGCTCTACCTGATCATCGCCAAGCGCCAACCGCACTACGCCGATGTCAGCGGCGAAGCCATCGCCGTCGACAACGTCAGCCACTGATCCTGTCGCGGCCCGGCGTGGTCGGGCCGCAGAACCAACTGCAATAAGGACTTTCAATGCGCATTCTCGTGGTCAACGTCAACACCACCGAATCCATCACCCAGGCCATCGCCCGTTCGGCGCAAGCCGTCGCGTCGCYCGGCACGGAAATCGTCGGCCTCACCCCGCACTTCGGCGCCGACTCCATCGAAGGCAATTTCGAAAGCTACCTGGCGGCCATCGCGGTCATGGATCGGGTGATGTCCTACGACCAGCCATTCGACGCCGTGATCCAGGCCGGCTATGGCGAGCACGGCCGTGAAGGCTTGCAGGAACTGCTCAATGTGCCGGTGGTGGACATCACTGATGCCGCCGCCAGCACGGCGATGTTTCTCGGACACGCCTATTCCGTGGTCACCACCCTCGATCGCACCGTGCCGCTGATCGAAGATCGCCTCAAGCTCTCCGGCCTCTGGGACCGTTGCGCCTCGGTACGGGCCAGTGGTTTGGCAGTGCTGGAACTGGAACACGAACCGCAACGCGCACTGGAGGCCATCGTGCATCAGGCCGAACTGGCGGTGACCCAGGACAAGGCCGAAGTGATTTGCCTGGGCTGCGGCGGCATGGCCGGGCTGGACGAGCAGATTCGCCGGCGTACCGGGGTACCGGTGGTGGATGGCGTGACGGCGGCGGTGACCATTGCCGAGTCCTTGGTGCGACTGGGGCTGTCGACGTCGAAAGTGCGGACTTATGCGGCACCGCGGCCGAAGAACATCATTGGCTGGCCGGCGCGGTTTGCCCGGTAGACCGCGGTGCCCCCTTCGCGAGCAAGCTCGCTCCCACAGGTTTGGCGTCGCACCTCAGTGATGTATACGACGCMAAACCTGTGGGAGCGTGGCTTGCCCGCGATGGCCGCGCCTCGGTCCTGAGCCTGACTCAAACCGCACTGAACCTCCGCTCCAACCCCCGTTCGGCAAACTGCTCAATGATGAAATCGACAAACGCCCGGGTTTTGCCGGGCAGCAGCTTGTGTTCGGCGTAATAGATGGAGGTGTAACCATCATCGATGTACCAGTCCGGCAACACCCGCTGCAACCTGCCCGACTCCAGATAACCCGAGGCAAACGGCATGCTCACCAGCGCAATGCCCAAACCCTGCGCAGCCGTGGCGCAGGCGGCCTCGGAATCGCTCATGGTCATCCGCGCCTTGAGCGTCAACGGGCTGTGTTGCTGATTGCGATGGGTCAACTGCCAGGAGCGTACCCGTCCGGTCTGCGGCGAGCGGATAAGAATCCCGTCATGGTGCTTGAGGTCATCCGGCTCGCTGATCGCCGCATGTGTCTCCAGGTAGTCCATCGTAGCCACCAACACCCGATGCGCGGGACTCAGCCGGCGTGCCACCACGCCCTGGGGTAATTCGAAGCCACCGCCGATTGCCGCGTCGAAACCTTGCCCGATCAGATCGACCTGGCGGTTGTCGAAGTGCCAGTCCGGGTTGATCGCCGGGAATCGCCGCAGAAACTCACCGAGCATCGGCACAATGTACAGGCAGCCAAATACCGTCCCCATGCTGACTTTCAAGGTGCCGGCCGGCTGCCCTCCGGCACTGGCGAGATTGGCCACGGCATTCTGGATGGTGTGCAGGCTGCCGCTGACTTCGCCGAGAAACAACTGGCCGGCCTCCGTCAGCGTCAGGCTGCGAGTGCTGCGCTGAAACAATCTGACGCCCAGCCGCGCTTCGAGCTTGGCGACGCTCTTGCCTACCGCCGCCGGTGTCAGGCTCAGACGCCGCGCGGCCTCGGCGAAGCTGCCGACCTCAGCGCTGCGCACAAAGCATTCGATACTGTTGAAGGTTTCCATAGGCGCCACTATAAACTTTTGGTTTACACAGACTATCGCGATTATGGTCTACACAGCATGGAATCCTGAATCGATACTAGCCTCCATCAACCGGGACATCTCGCCTCGGGACTTGGAGATCGACATGACTACTCAGAACCTCAGCGGCAAAGTGGCATTGATTCAAGGTGGTTCCCGCGGCATTGGCGCAGCCATCGTCAAGCGCCTGGCTGCTGAAGGCGCAACCGTTGCCTTCACCTATGTCAGCTCCACGGCAAAAGCTGAAGAACTGCAAGACAGCATCACCGCCAAAGGCGGCAAGGCCCTGGCCATCAAGGCCGACAGCGCCGACGCCGACGCCATTCGCGGCGCCGTGTCCGCCACGGTAGACGCTTTCGGTCGCCTGGATATCCTGGTCAACAATGCCGGCGTACTGGCCGTCGCACCGCTGGCCGAGTTCAAACTCGAAGACTTCGACCAGACCCTGGCCATCAACGTGCGCAGCGTGTTCATCGCTACACAGGCCGCCGCCAAATACATGACCGAAGGCGGACGCATCATCAACATCGGCAGCACCAACGCCGACCGCATGCCCTTCGCCGGTGGCGGCCCATACGCCATGAGCAAGTCGGCACTGGTCGGCCTGACCAAAGGCCTGGCCCGTGATCTCGGCCCGCAAGGCATCACCATCAATAACGTGCAACCGGGTCCGGTCGACACCGACATGAACCCGGCCCACGGTGACTTTGCGCAAAGCCTGATCCCGCTGATGGCCGTGGGCCGTTACGGCAAGGCCGAAGAGATCGCCAGTTTCGTCGCCTATCTTGTCAGCCCTGAAGCCGGCTACATCACAGGGGCCAGCCTGACCATCGACGGTGGCTTTGGCGCCTGACATTTGTCAGTCCTGGGGGAGCGAGCCTGCTCGCTCCCAGATTTTCAGTCGTCAGGTCCACTCAAGCGCCGGTAAACCACAAGCGCCCGGCTCGAACGCCTTCAACGTACGAAGAATGCCATCGGCGTGTGCATACCTGGCGTCGGCCATTGCCGCATCCGGAATTGCAATCGCCGTCATCCCCGCTGCTTTCGCCGCAGTAACACCAAAGGGCGAATCCTCGAACACCAGGCAATCTTCGGGTGCAACGCCCAGACGCCGCGCCGCCGTCAGGAAAATATCCGGTGCCGGTTTGGCGGCACCCACCTCGGGGTCATCGGCGGTGACGATGAAGTCGAACAAGGCGAACCAGTCGCGGTGCAGGGTGGTTTTCTGGCCGAACGACTGGCTCGAAGAACTGGTGCCCACGGCAATGGGTATGTTGTTGGCCTTCAGATGCCGTACCAGCTCCTGTGCGCCAGGCATTGCCTGCGCTGTAGGAAAACGCTCGCGCATCAGCGGTTCGCGGATTATCAGGAACTCTTCGGCGGTAATCGGCAGGTCCAGCGCTTCAACCACATAGCACGCCAGATCACCTGCACCGCGGCCGATAATGTTCTGTTTGATGCTCCAGTCGAACGTCCGCCCGTAACGCGCGGCAATGATGGACGTGACTTCGGTGTAGATGCCCTCTGTATCCAGCAACAAGCCGTCCATATCGAAAATCACGGCCTTGATCGGGCCGAATGTTTTCAGTGGTGCATTCATCGCATCTGATCCGTTTTCCAGGGCATCCCGGGCGGCGCAGGTGAAGCCCGCCCCCGAATGGATTAAAGGATTCAGCAGCATAGCGAGCGTCGCTGGCTTAGAGCAACGATGAAATCCTGATCCACGCCGAATGGCTCTCGTGAATTAGCGATTCGCCCTACATCAAACGCCAACTTTCCCGACTTCTTTCCTTGAAGATCCTCCGCAGAGTCTCACGTCCTACATTCCGCCAAGCGAAAGTCTGCAGATGTTCGATCCCCAAAAGGTATTGGCATGTCCCGCCAGCGGTCCACTGACACAGGTGCACAGGTTCGCCACCAGTATCGACACAATCGAGTGCATCGCCACCCACAACTGCCCGGTGTCGATGGTCACCGGCGAAGTATTGCTGACCTTCACGGACAGCACCCTCGACGGGATCTTGCCGTTCGACTTCAACCGCATCTATCGCACCAGTGCCGTCGAACTCGACACCGGCCTCGGTTTTGGCTGGAGCCATTCGCTGTCCCAGCACCTGGAACTCCACGACGAGCGGGTGCTGTGGATCGACCCCGAAAACCACCGTACGCCATTTCCACGGCCAACGGCGACGCGCCCGGTGATCCACAACAGCCTGTCGCGGGCGGCGATTTACCTCGGCGAGGAGCCGGACGAACTGATCCTCGCCCTGGCCGGCGACTGCGCGCGGTTCTACCACTTTCATGGCGGCCGGCTCAGCGCGATCAGCGACGCCTACGGCAACCACGTGACGGTGCAGCGGGACCGCTTTGACCGGATCCAACGCCTGGACAACGGCGCCGATCGCGCCTTGTTGCTGCGTTACGATGTCAAGCACCTGGTGGCCGTCGACTATCAGGTGTTTCAGCGCAGCGGCCCCAAGGCGTCCACCTGGCGCACCGAACAGACACTGGTCAGCTACCGCTACGACGCCCGCCAGCGTCTGATCGAGGCGACCAATGCCGCGGGTGAAAGCGAGCGCTATGACTACGACGATCAGCACATCATCCTTCAACGGCAACTGGCTGGCGGCGCGAGTTTCTTCTGGGCGTGGGAACGCTCCGGCAAGACGGCCCGCTGCATTCATCACTGGGCCTCGTTTGCGCAGATAGAGGCGCGTTACGCCTGGGACGATCAAGGCGGCGTGACGGTGAACAACGCCGACGGTAGCGAAGAGGTTTACGTTCATGACGACCGTGCACGGTTGCTACACCACGTCGGGCTGGATGGCGGTGAGCAGCACAAGGCCTACGACGATCAGGGCCGTCTGATCGCCGAACAGGACGCCCTCGGCGCTGTCACCGAATACCATTATGACGAGGTCGGCCGGCTGATCGCGCTGCTTGCGCCGGATGAGGCGCTCACGTCCTACGAGTATCGCAACGGTTTCCTGCATACCCGCATCTGCGGTCAGGCGACATGGAGCTACCAGCGCAATGCCCAGGGCGACATCACTGCCGTCACCGATCCCGACGGGCAGATCACCCGCTATTTCTACGACTCGCAGGGGCGCTTGCTGACGATCCGTTTCCCCGACCAGAGCGGTCACCGGTATGTCTGGAACGCCTTGGGACAATTGCTGGAAGAGACCCTGCCGGACGGTGCTCAGCGCACTTTTTCCTACAATGCGTTGGGGCGGCGGATTACCCGGCAGGACGAACACGGTGCCGTCACCGGTTATGAATGGGACGCCGTGGGTCGACTGACCCGGACCACGCGGCCCTCCGGTGCCCGCCGTGCCTATCGCTACAACGCCTATGGCCAGGTCACCGCCGACACCGACGAACTGGGACGGGTAACCCGTTACGAATACGCCGACGACCTGCGCCTGGTCAGCCGTCGAATCAACCCCGACGGCAGCGCGCTGAAATACCGCTACGACCATGCGCAATTGTTGCTCACCGAGATCGAAAACGAGGTTGGCGACACTTACCGGCTGGATTACACCCCAGGCGGATTGATCCGACAGGAAACCGGCTTTGATGGCCGTCGTATCGCCTACAGCTACGACCTCAATGGCCAATTGCTGAAGAAAACCGAGTTTGGCGACGACAGTTCGCTGCTGGTTACCGGTTATCAACGTGACAGCGCTGGGCGGTTACTGGTCAAAACCCTGCCCGATGGGGTCAAGGTCGAGTACCGCTATGACAACCTCGGGCGACTGGTCCGCGTCGATGACGGCCAGGACCATCCGCTGGCGTTCGAATACGACCGCCAGGACCGGCTGATCTCCGAGCGTCAGGGCTGGGGCACCCTGAGTTACGGCTATGATGCCTGCGGTCGGCTCAAGCGCCTGCGCCTGCCGGACGCCTGTGTCCTCGTCTACCACCACGCCAAGGGGGGCGACCTCACGGCCATTGACCTCAACGGCACGCGCCTGACCAGCCATCGCTTTGTCGGCGGGCGCGAACAACAACGCCAACAGGGCCTGCTCCTCAGCGATTACGCCTACGACGAGCAAGGCCGTTTGCAGGCCCATGCCGTCGGCCAAAAGCACCGACCGCTATTTCGCCGCAAGTATGCCTACAGCATCAAGGGCAACCTCCTGCAGATTACCGACAGCCGCCACGGTTCACGCCGCTACCAATACGATGCGCTCGACCGCCTGACCGGCGTACGCCACGCCCGCGACCAGTTCGCGGAGAATTTCACCCATGACCCGGCCGGCAATCTGCTGATCCACGACCGCCCCGGCCCGTGTGTGCTTGAGGGCAACTGTTTGCGTCGCCGTTTCGACAGCCACTACGACTACGACGCCTTCGGCAACCTGATCCGCGAACGCCGCGGTATGCCGACCCAGGTCACCGAATACACCTACGACAGCCAGCACCGCCTGATCGGCGTCAGCACCCCGGACGGTAAACGTGTCAGCTACTGCTACGACGCGTTCGGCCGGCGCATCGGCAAAACCGTCGACGGCCAGACCACGCAATTCTTCTGGCAAGGCGACCAACTCATCGCCGAAAGCGGCCCCCGACACTACCGCAGCTACGTCTATGAGCCCGGCAGCTTCCGCCCGCTGGCGCTGCTCGACGGCAAAGGCCGGGTAGACGCCTGCCCGCTCTACTACCAACTCGACCACCTCGGCACCCCGCAGGAACTGACCAGCTACGGCGGCGTCATCGTCTGGTCGGCCAAATACACCGCCCACGGCAAACTGCGCGAACTGAGTCACGGCGACGGCGAGCGACTCGAACAGCCGCTACGGTTTCAGGGGCAATACTTCGATGCTGAGAGTGGCCTGCACTACAACCGGCATCGCTACTACCATCCGGACATCGGTCGTTATATGACGCCGAATCCGCTCAAGTTGGCCGCAGGGTTGAACCCGTATCGGTACACCCGGAACCCGACTGGGTGGGTTGATCCGCTGGGGTCGAAGGGGAACTGTCCACTGGCGAACAAGGCCAGGGGCTCGGCGACAAATGGGGTGGGTGGGGTAAAGGTTGATGAGTGTGGACCCAATGCGCCCTCTCCAAAACCTCCAAACCGATACTTGCATCACGCAGACTCAGGCCACGACATATCGAGGACTGGGCGATGGACGCATTCGATCAGCTAGACAACCGGTCAATCCGGCAACACGACTCGATCAATCTTCGTCCTCTTCCTCATCTTCCAACTCAATATTCCCCACATCGCCCAAATCATCAGCATCGTTAAGCGGCACCGTCGCATCATCCATCAGCGATCCCGGATCTTCATTGCCGGGATCGTTGATGGATGGCAGTCCGCTCGGGTCCTTTTCTTCCTTGCCTTCGCTTTTCGCAGTCATGGGATGCCTCGCTCAACTAGTGATGCTTTTTGTGGTGCTTGTTCGCGTGTTTATAACCGTTACCGGAATGGGAGTGACCGCTGTCACTCCCCAGATTATTGCCAACCGCACCGCCAGCTGCACCGCCCAGGCCTGCACCGATGGCCGATCCGGTCGAACCGCCAAGACTGTTGCCGACCACCGATCCACCCGCCGCTCCCAAACCACCGCCTACCGCCGCCTCGGTGCGACTGTGCTTGGGCGCGGCAATGGCACTGCCAGCCGCTCCGCCGACACCTGCACCAATCGCTGCGCCCGTACTGCCGCCCACCTGGCCACCGACAACGTTGCCCAGCACCCCACCAAGACCACCGCCTACCGCGGCATCTCCATTACCTCCCGCCAGCGCCACCTGAGAGACCAGCAATCCAAAAACAATCGCAGGCACCATCAATAGTCGAGCACTCAGGCTTCCGTTTTTTTTGCCGTTGGTTTTCGGGTTCATGGCACGCCTCGCATTCTTCCAGGGTATGGAAGATTTGAGCTGCTGCGGCGTGAAACGTTCATAAATGAAAAAGCCCGGCATCAGGCCGGGCTCTTTTCAAATCTGAATCAGGATCAGTGGCGCTTGTGACCATTGGCCAGGTTGCTGCCTACGCCGCCGCCCAATGCACCGCCCAGGCCTGCACCGATGGTGGCACCGGACTTGCCGCCAAGGCTGTTACCGATCACCGAACCACCGGCCGCGCCGACACCGCCACCGATAGCAGCGCTGGTGCGATGACCTTTTTTGGCGGCAACTGCGCTGCCCGCCGCGCCAGCGACGCCCGCACCAATCGCTGCACCAGTGCTGCCGCCCATCTTCTGGCCGACCACGTTACCCAACGCGCCGCCCAAGCCACCGCCCAGCGCGGCAGTGCCGTCACCAGCCATTGCACCTTGAGCAACCAGAAGCCCCAGAACCAGAGCAGGCAGTGTTAAACGCATGACAAAAACCTCAAACAATAGGGGTAAACAAAAAGGGGGCGAGATTGAATGCTTTTGCGCGGATAAAGTCCAGCACGCCGGTCCAACTTCGCGATTGGCGACGGTTGGACAGCATTTCTGGAAAAGGTTTTATGACGGACAAAAAAAAGCCCGCTGGGGAAACGGGCCAGGTGTTGCTTTCTAACGGATGAGTCGAGATTACGGAGACTGCTGTGAAAAGTTTGTGAAAGATCACCACTTTAAAATACTTGTCATAAAACCCTTTCAGACATTAAAAACCCCGTTCAATGAGGGGGTCTGCCTAACATTCGGTTACTTCCTGACCGGTGCTGTCACCTTGGGTAAGAATTTGCCCTTCAGTACCCGGCACGCCCTGGTCTTGATCTTGTCGACCTCTGTCTGGTCCTCGCCGAAACTGGCCACATACTGGGTCTGGCCACACCGCACGGAATTGTTGATCGGAAACTCTGCGCCATCGTCCTCGATATACGGATCAGCCATCTCTTCACCCCTTGTCAAAAAGCGGGATCGACACCGGCAAGCCCTTTTGCCGAACAATATCGACCGCCAAGGTTTTTGAGACTAGACGGTCACTAATGGACCTGCCGTTCTTATTTCCCCGTGAGCGACGAATGGCTTCTCACCTTTCACCCCAACTTGACCGCAGTCCCGGTCACGAACACCACGACCATCCCGCCTTTGCCGGCCGGCATACTGATCTCATAATCAAGCCCGACCACCGCGTCCGCCTGAAGCGCCTGCGCCCTCTCCTTGATTTCATCGGTGGCCTGAATGCGTGCTTCTTTCAACGCTCGCTCCAGTGTCTGGGAGCGTCCGCCGAAAAAATCGCGCATCCCGGCAAATACGTCTCGAACAATGTTGATCCCTTGCACCGACTCGGCGCTGACGATGTCCAGGTAGGCGGTAATTTGTCGGCCTTCAATGGAGTGGGTTGTGGTGGTGATCATGGGTGTTCCTTGCTGTTCAGAAATTCAGCCAGCACATCAAACGCCGAAATAGCGCTCGTAGACAACTTTCCCGCGAGGGATTGCTCCCAGGTCATGGGTGCCCTGGCGCCAAGCGGGACGAAACTGATCCCGTCGATATCTTTGCGTAGTGCTATCTCCAGAGGAACCGGAGCCCCCAGGCCGCGAGAAACGTTGATCGTCGGCATCAGTTGCCGAAAGTTCGAAACACTCCAGCGCATTGCCGGGAACTGGAAATAGCTGCCGTCTTCAAAACGCACAGTGCGATCAGCGGGGGGTGGCGAACCGACCATCCAGCCGAGTTTGGCAGGGTCACTGGCTTCAGCGTCGGGAAAAGTTGCAGGGGCGGATGCGAGGGCCATTGATGACATGGCAACAATCGACACAGCCGCGATGAGCTTGGCTGCGCCGCGAAAACTGGCGTGAGGATGGAGCATGATATCGATTCCGTTCGAAGAGTTTGAGCAGTCTACAGCCGGATCGGCTTATTCACTGCTTAAGCATGCGCCTCGCGATCAAGAACATCAGCAACCCACTGATTGATACTTTTGTGGGCTAACTGAGCTTTCACAGCAACCGTCGCGTGAAGGGCTGGGGCCAGGCGCAGACTGAGATGGCCTGAATAGGGTTTCTGTGGGGTGCGGCCGAGTTTGGCGCAAGTCTCCAGATAATCGGTGACGGCCGCTTCAAATGCGGTGCGAAGTTCTTTGACTGACTCGCCGTGAAACCCGACAACATCCTTGATGCCCGCAATGTGGCCGACAAACAGACCGTCTTCATCGCTGTATTCGATCCGGGCTGAGTAGCCGTTGTAGTTCATTACGTTCACGGGGTAACTCCTGCTTGTTCAAGAAAAGCCCGGGCGTCACGCACCTGATAGGGCTTGGCTTCTTTGTCGGGGTGCGGCCGGTGGAAGGTGGCGACCACTGCGTTCAGTTCAAAACGTACTCGCGATCCATTACCTTCGATGGTTATGGCCCCTGCAGCGCTGAACAAGGATTCGATGCGGGACCACTCCATGGTGGCCGGAGGTGGGTCTTGAAAATATGGCTTTGAGGGCGCTGAGTTGTTTATTGTTCATGGTATTAAATCATGATACCGCACGAGATTTAGCAACCGCGAATGACATCGCTGATGCGTGGGAGCAGCCTCTGACACGTGCGTAAAAAAACGCCGCTTATCCAGATCAGGAAAGCGGCGTTTTTGTGTGGAAGGGTTTGTTTTGCACGGCAAGCAGGATATCGGGGTGACTCTCGCCGGGCTTGTAGGCAATTTCCGAGAGTTGCGTAAAGCGTTACGCTTGCTGCGTTTTTAGCTGGTCCCTCCCCCCCCACGCTAATCTATGTGGCGATCACAGAAGCGCACCCTGTTTGCTCAGCGTTGCTTAGCCAACTTAGGAGCCGGTGCACAGAGTGTTGGATTAACGCCCAGAGACATCAGCAATCAGCCCAGCCCCCAGAACCTGTGGTGTTCAAATGACGAAAACGCTATCCGCAGGCGGGTCTTGAGGAATTGAACGCCCCTGCCTCGAAGTGGCCAGCCTCGCAAGCTCAGCACTCAAAAGATGAAGAAAGTTCGTACGCTGACCACCCAGCGCGTGCCGCGTGAGGCGACGCATTGGAGTGGCAGTGGTCAGAGTAGGATAAGATGCCTGCAAATCAGGCTCGCTGTGAGTAGCCCCACATGACAGATAACAGTCGGAACACCACCCGTCTGATCAAGAAGTACCCGAATCGCCGCCTGTATGACACGCACACCAGCAGTCATTTGACCCTTGCGGATATTCGTCAATTGGTCATCGATAAAATCCCCTTCGAGGTGGTCGACGCCAAGACTGGCGAGGATCTGACCCGAAGTATTTTGCTGCAGGTCATTCTGGAAGCCGAAAGTGGTGGTGAGCCGATCTTCTCCATTGAGATGCTCATGGGGATTATCCAGTTCTACGGTCCTTACCAGGGCGTCCTCGGCAGCTACCTGGACAAAAGCATCCAGACGGTCATCGACATCCAGACCCAGACCGGCGCTCAGTCCTCTGAAGCCTGGGGTGAGTTCATGCATCAGCAAGCACCGGTCATGCAGGATTTGATGCGCCAGTACGTCGACCAGTCAAAAGCCCTCTACCTGAACACTCAGAACCTCTTTGGCCTGTTCGGCGGCACACCGTCAGGCAAGCCAGGCGCGGGTGGCGGGTCGAAAAAAAATGGCGATGGGGAATAAACCCATCGCCATCGGTGTAACCGTTCTAACTTGACTTACTTGTTACCGCTTGTTGCCTTGCCAGTCTCTGGCGCGGTTTTCCCGGCTGCGGCAGTCGCTGCAGTTGCTGCAGTCGCTGCCTCGAAACCGCTCTGGGCAACGTCAGTAGCCTGTTTTACGGCTTTCTGTGCGCTTTCAAAAACGGTGCCAGCATTGGCCAGCGACGACTTGAACGCTGCCACAACAGGCTCGGAGCCAGCCGGTGCATTCTTGCTGATCACTTCAACGAACTCTTGCACCTGCTTGGTGCCCGCCTCGACCTGACGCGTGGTCAGTTGGGCGATTTCCGACTGGGTGCCAACAATCAGCGCGTGTACTTGACGATTGAACTCAGCCAGGCGTTCGGCTTGCACATTTGGCTGGGTGAAAGAAGCCTGGAGCTCAGCGAACCCTTGTGGATCACGGACTGCCAGCAGTTTGCGCAAACCGTCGAACTGCTCCTCGGTGGAGGCCTGCAGAGTCTTGATCTGCAATTGGGTGAGCTGTTCAACGCTGGCGAAGATTTTGCCGCTGATTTGCTGCAGGAGGTCTAGGTTGGCTTTCTGAGCGTCTTGCAATTTTTCCGAGTTAAAAAAAGTCATGCTTGAATCTCCTGATTCTGAAAGGCCGACATGAGCCTGAGGACGCGATAGCGATCCTGCCGATCATCGCGTTAGCCTTGATATTGCAGTGCACAAATTCGTTTGGCAATGTTTTTTTGTGCACCGCACAATAATCTTTCACCTCCCGCCACTATTCGCTATAGACTCCTGAAAGGCGAACGGCCAGCCAAGCTCTCTTTAATGATGAGATGCAGGCGAGCTGCTTCTCATGCATAAAGCCAGGAGATCACCATGGGCCAGGAAGATATTATTGCATCGCAATATGACAGACTCTCCTCTCAACGCGGTCTGTTCGAACACCTGAGTCATCTGCAGCGCCTCAATACCCTGAACGTCCTTGATGCTTTGCGCCAGCGCCAGGAAAAAACCCTCATGCCTCTGAAGCGGGGCCAACTCAGACAACCCACGCCCGCTGACTGGCAGGAATACTTCACCGACCTCGCTCAACGCAGCCTGCTGTTCTGGGACACCCTGCGCCAGCGCGGCGACAATACACTGGCCCATGAACGCGCCGGGTATCCGCTGCTGCTCAAGTTCGATCATGAAACCCTGATCGCAGGCGCCGATCTCCCGCGCCCGGTCAACTATTCACTGCTGCAAATCCTCCCCGGGCCAGAGCAAAAAATCGACAGCAACGGCCAGCCGGTGATCATCATTGACCCACGCGGCGGCCACGGCTCGGGAATCGGCGGTTTCAAACAGGATTCGGTATTAGGCGAAAGCCTCAGAGCCGGCCACCCCACCTATTTCATTTCTTTCAGTCACTCGCCACAGCCTGGGCAAACCCTGGCCGATATTGTCGAAGCCCAGGCCCGGTTCATCGAAGTCGTCAGTGCCCTTCACCCGGCCAACAGCAAGCCGATCATCATCGGCAACTGCCAGGCCGGTTGGGCCTTGATGGGATTGGCGGCAACACGGCCGGAACTGCCAGGGTTGATCATTATCAATGGTGCCCCCTT
Source organism: Pseudomonas sp. P4_C3 (assembly GCF_056402075.1). Lineage (NCBI taxonomy): Bacteria > Pseudomonadati > Pseudomonadota > Gammaproteobacteria > Pseudomonadales > Pseudomonadaceae > Pseudomonas > Pseudomonas sp. P4_C3. The sequence goes on along the minus strand of NZ_JBFUIC010000007.1, from coordinate 11,783 downwards.
GTCGTACTGGGCCGGTGTCAATGGACGCAATCCGATGCGCTATACCGGTGGCCTGCTGGGTGGCGGCTGGATGGCTCGCCTGGGCAGCGACTTGGGCAATGGCCGTTTCGACGGTACCTGGCTGGTCAGCAATTTCGAAAACCTGGACCCGGCCAACACCTATTGGGGCAAGTACTACCAGTTGTTCAGCCAGGTCGACAGCGAGGCTGCACGCTTCCTCGACTTCGAACGCTGGTGGGGCAGCCCGACCCTGCTCAATGGCGAAGAAATCGAGATGATTGTCGATGACCTTTTCATCGGCAACCAGTTGTCCGGCGGTCTCGGCCGCAAGAGCTCCGGCATTGACCTGAAACGGATCGAAGTACCGGTGGTGGTGTTCTGCTCCTACGGAGACAACATCACCCCTCCACAGCAGGCATTGAACTGGATCGCCGATGTCTATCCCAGCGATCTCGCTTTGCATGACGCAGGACGTACCATCGTCTACCTGCGGCACGCCAGCATCGGCCATTTGGGCATTTTTGTTTCCGGCAAGGTGGCGCAACGTGAACACCGTGGGTTGCTCGGTGCGGTGGAAGCCATCAATGCGCTGCCGGCAGGGCTATATGAAATGCTGATCGACGATCTGCCGGCCGCCTCAGGCAGCGGTGACGTGCAATACCGAGTGCGTTTCGAATCAAGGCGAATCGCCGATATCCATGATGACGTCGAGCCGACTCGTGATGACGATCGCGAATTCTCTCTGGTGGAGCGTGCGTCTGAAATCAACAGCACGCTTTACGACGGGTTCATACGCCCGTGGCTACGTCAGATAGTCAACGAGCCGGTTGCCGAACTGATGCGCAGGACGCATCCCTTCCACCAACAGCAAGTGCTATGGAGCAGCCTGAACCCGGCGCTGTGGTGGTTGGCCGGGACCGCCTCCCAAGTCAGCAGTGATCGTCGTCCTGCACGCAAAGATAACCCGTTGCTGGCCTGGCAGGAGCTGTTCTCCAACCAGACGCAAGACGCCCTGAATGCTTATCGCGATATCCGCGATGCCACCCAGGAGCTGTGTTTCTATGGCATTTACGGCGCACTGAGTGTCCTCACCAGCAACAAGCCTGTGCGAAATCTCCAGGCACATGCTGATCAGCAAGACCAAGCCCTGATCGAACGCCTGCAGGATGCACTGCCCCATGGGGGCCCGCTGGAAGCGTTGGTGCGGATTCTGTTTTTGCTGGGCCGCGACAGCGACAAGGCGGGCAAGGAAAGCATTGAAAAACTGATCCAGCAGGTGCATCTGCTGGTCCAGGACTACAGCAATGAGCCTGCTGCCCTGCGCGAAGCCATCCGGTTGCAGAACCTGCTGGTTTTTGCCCACCCACAAGAAAGCTTACGCAGCCTGCCCTTGCTACTCCCGGACACCAAGGCACGCCAACAGGTCCTCGCAGCCGTTGGGCAATTGATGCCCGAACTGCTGACAATTACTGGAGCTGAACGGGAATTCTGGCGTGAACTGCACGCGCTACTCGAAGTCCCCCTGCCGGGCTTCAGCCTGACCCAACCGCCCAGTGAAACAGATGTCATTCAGCAGGCGCCCCCTCTGGAGCCATCCCCGTTTGTGGCAGTGCTGCCGTCGGAGATCACACCGGCGCCCGCCCCCGTCATCGTAGCTAAAGCCCCAAAACGCAAAGCGAGCAAAAGGACAAAAGGTCCAAAGTCTCAATGAACGCCTCAATGCGCCTTCACAAGGGACTAGCGGTGCATCCGTTTGGCGAAGCCTGCGATCTTTTGATCTCTGCGCAAACCGACGGGGTTCATGAGTCTAACCGGCGCGAGTTCCTCGAGCATAAGCAACGACTCGTCGGTTCGATACTGACCGGGGGTCATACCGAACCAGCGGGTGCATGCCTTATGGAAGCTGCTGTGATCATGAAAGCCGAGCAGGTAAGTCACATGCTTCATGTTGAAATGAGAATGGCGCAAATAGAAGTCGGCCAACTGCCGGCGCACATCGTTCAGGACATCCTTGAATTGTGTGCCGTCCTTCTCAAGGCCTCGTTGGAGCGTTCGCTTGCTGATGCTCAGTGCCGCAGCAATCGATTCCATATCACATTGGCCTTGCCCCTGGCTCAAGCGCTCGTTAATCAGCGCGCGAACCCTGCCAACAATAGAGTAGCCGGACAACAGGTCCAATTGAGCCTCGGCAAAACTGTCATGGAGTATGGCCAACGCCTCGTTGGCCATACTCAAAGGACTCAGAAGCTCCTGGCCATCGAACAAGATGCTGTCATAAGCCGCCCCGAAACGCAGCGGACAGCCAAACAACCGTCGATGCTCGGAGGTATCTTCAGGTTCGGGATAAGTGAACTCCACACTCAACGGTTGCAGCGACTTGCCACCCGCCAGCCAACGGCAGAAACCCAGCAGCGACGCCAAGCCTGCATCCGTATATTGCCGGGGTTTGACCGAGCCAGGTTGTTGATGCTCGAGGCTGGCCAGTCGGTAATGCTGCTGCTCCGGGACAAAGAAAAGGCTTAGTCCGGTGCCAATCAGCGGGCTGAAACGAACCAGACGTTCAAGCGCCCTTTTCAGATTCGAACTGGACATCATCGTGTAGCCCACGATCTGAAAACTGCTGGGATGGAATTCCCCGTAGGCTTTCAAACCGATATTCAGATCATCCGAAGCCTGAGCAGCCAGGTCCCAAAGACGATAGATAACGCTTCGCTCGCAGAATGCTCCTGGTTTATTCACGAACTCGACATCCAGTCCCGCCTCTTGGCACAGACCGGCAAGGTCCAGTCCTTGGGCCAAAAACGTATTTGCCAGCATGCTGGCATAACCTGAACTCATTCTATACATGGCGTCCTCAGTGACCAATGGAACCGAACGTCCTGTCCGGAGCCGATACTGACATGCGTTGAACATATTTCAACTACGTTGCAGGAATATTAACCATCCATTCAGTTTCAAACATTGACCCCAGTATAGGTACTCCTCACTTTTTGCCAGCGAGCACCTCCCCGCGTGGCACCAATGGACATGAAAACGTCACCTTCAAACACTTCCGCACGGCCCGTCGATATCGAACAATCATCTCTCCTGCAGCGCAAAAAAAAAGGAAGTAGAAATATGGAGTCGCGTAGTCGTATTGCTGTGGTAACGGGTGGTATGGGCGGCATTGGTACGGCAATTTGCCAGCGTCTGTACAAGGAAGGATTCAAGGTAATCGTCGGCTGCAGCTCTGATTCCAGCCGCAAGGACGACTGGATTGCCAGTCAGCTGGCGGCGGGTTATCAGTTTGAGTGCATCTATGGCGACGTCACCGATTGGGAGACGACCCGCAAGTCTTTCGAGATGGCTCGTGAACAATTCGGCCCGATCGATGTGCTGGTCAACAACGCCGGCATCACTCGCGACGCCTCTTTTCGCAAGCTCACCCCGGAAGACTGGAACAGCGTGATCGGGACCAACCTGACGGGCATGTTCAACACCACCAAGCAGGTCATTGAAGGCATGCTGGCCAACGGGTGGGGGCGGATCATCAATATCTCCTCGATCAACGGTCAGCGTGGCCAGTTCGGTCAGACCAACTACTCCGCCGCCAAGGCTGGCATCCATGGTTTCACCATGGCACTGGCCCGGGAAGTCTCCGGCAAGGGCGTGACCGTCAATACCGTATCCCCAGGCTACATCCAGACCTCCATGACTGCGGCAATTCGTCCGGACATTCTCGAAGGCATGATCGCAGCAACTCCGGTTGGTCGCCTTGGCCAACCCGAAGAGATCGCCTCAATCGTAGCCTGGCTGGCTTCCGATGAGTCCGCCTACAGCACCGGTGCCGATTTCTCGGTAAACGGCGGCATGAACATGCAGTAACCCCGATCAGGGCAGGAATGCCCTGGTTTGTTCGACGAATTTTGTCTTTTCGATGAGGTCACGCATGAACGAAGTCGTAATCGTTGCCGCTACTCGTACCGCCATTGGCAGCTTCCAGGGTGCTCTGTCTGCAATTCCCGCGACCGAACTGGGTGCCGCAGTGATTCGCCGCCTGCTTGAGCAGACCGGTATCGATGCTGCTCAAATTGATGAAGTGATACTCGGCCAGGTACTCACTGCCGGCGCTGGGCAAAACCCGGCACGCCAGACAGCGATCAAGGCTGGTTTGCCACACACCACGCCTGCCCTGACCCTGAACAAGGTCTGCGGCTCCGGTCTCAAGGCGGTCCATCTCGCCGTCCAGGCAATCCGTTGCGGCGACGCGGAACTGGTCATCGCTGGCGGCCAGGAAAATATGAGTCTGGCCCCCTATGTTCTGCCCAAGGCACGCACCGGCCTGCGTATGGGCCATGCGCAACTGCAAGACAGCATGATCCAGGATGGCCTGTGGGACGCCTTCAACGACTATCACATGGGTATCACCGCTGAGAATCTGGCGCAGAAGTACGAGATCTCTCGTGAAGCACAGGATACCTTCGCTGCCGCCTCGCAACAGAAAGCCGCCGCAGCCATTGAGGGAGGGCGTTTCCAGAGCGAAATCACCCCGATCCTGATTCCTCAGCGCAAGGGCGAACCGCTGGTCTTCGACACCGACGAACAGCCGCGTATCGACAGCACTGCGCAAGCGTTGGCGAAACTCAAACCGGCATTCCAGAAAGACGGCAGCGTGACCGCCGGCAACGCTTCGACCCTCAACGATGGTGCGGCCGTGCTGTTGCTGGCCAGCGCCGCTAAAGCACAAGCGCTCGGCCTTCCGGTACTGGCACGGATCAAAGCCTATGCCAGCGCCGGTGTGGACCCGTCGATCATGGGCATCGGCCCAGTCCCGGCTACACGCCTGACCCTGCAAAAGGCCGGCTGGAGTGTCGAGGACCTGGACCTGATCGAAGCCAACGAAGCCTTCGCCGCCCAGGCGCTGGCGGTTGGCAAAGAGTTGGGTTGGGACACCAGCAAAGTCAACGTCAACGGCGGCGCTATCGCCCTTGGCCATCCGATCGGCGCGTCGGGGGCACGGATTCTGGTGTCGCTGGTGCACGAACTGATCCGTCGCGACGGCAAGAAGGGGCTGGCCACTTTGTGCATCGGCGGCGGACAAGGCGTCGGCCTGGCTATCGAGCGCTAACCAACGGCATCTGAGTAGCCCATGCGCGGACTTGGGACCCTTGTTCCGCGCATCAGGTTGGCGTCAGTCAACGCTGCCCGCATTCCTGCCGTCGCTATGTCGGAGTCCGGCAAAGCGCGGCTTTTTTCTGCCCGGCTCATCTGTATGGGCAAGGAACTTTATGGACAACAACGCACATACATTCAAAACCTATTGGTCAGGCCAGGTTCCGTTCATCGCTTCCTTTGCAGTGCAACAATTACGCCTATGGGTCAGCACTAATCCGTGGTTTTCCGGGCATGAGCACGGCGCCTGGTTCGAGCTGCCTCGCGAAACCCTGGACAGCCTTCAAGCGGACTACCAGGTTCAATGGGGCCAACTCGGCCAAAAACTGCTGACCGGCCAACCCTTCAGCTTCGATGATCGACGCTTCTCCAGCGGCAACTGGAGCGAGCCACTGTTCGGCTCCCTCGCTGCGTTTTACCTGCTCAACGCAAGCTTTCTCCTGAAACTGCTGGACAAGCTGCTGATCGACGAAAAAAAACCGCGCCAACGCCTGCGCTATCTGGTGGAGCAAGCCATTGCCGCCAGTGCGCCAAGCAATTTCCTGGTCAGTAACCCTGATGCGCTCCAGCGTGTGGTTGAGACTCAAGGTGCCAGCCTGCTCACAGGTATGCAGCATCTGGCCAGCGACATGAACGAAGGCAAAATGCGCCAGTGTGATAGCGACGCCTTCAAGGTTGGCGTCGATCTGGCGAACACCCCCGGCGAAATCGTCTTCGAGAATCACCTATTCCAGCTGATTCAGTACTACCCGCAAAGCGAAACCCAGTACCGACACCCGGTATTCGTCGTACCTCCGTCGATCAACAAGTACTACATCCTTGATCTGCGCCCGGACAACTCGATGGTCCGCCACCTGCTGGAACAGGGACATCCCGTATTCCTGATGTCCTGGCGCAACTTTGACGAGGAACACGCTGGTACCACCTGGGATGACCTGATTGAGCACGGGGTAATCGACGCCTTGCAGGTGGCCCGCGACATCAGTGGCGAGCAGCGACTCAATTGCGTGGGCTTCTGCATCGGCGGCACCCTGCTGAGCACGGCGCTGGCAGTACTTGCTGCACGCGGCGACAGGGAGATCGCCAGCGTGAGCCTGTTCACCACGTTCCTTGACTACCTGGATACCGGTCCCATCGACATATTCGTCGACGAAGAACTGGTGGCCTATCGAGAGCGCACCATCGGCGGCATGAATGGTCCCATCGGTCTGTTTCGTGGTGAGGACATGGGCAATACCTTTTCCCTACTGCGCCCCAACGAGCTGTGGTGGAACTACAACGTCGACAAATACCTCAAGGGGCAGAAGCCGATCCCGCTTGATCTGCTGTACTGGAACAACGACAGCACCAACCTTCCGGGGCCGATGTACTGCTGGTATCTGCGCCACACCTATCTGCAGAACGATTTGAAATCAGGCGAGCTGGAGTGCTGTGGGGTCAAGCTTGATTTGCGTGCAATTGACGCTCCCGCTTACATCCTCGCCACCCATGACGATCACATCGTGCCTTGGAAAAGCGCCTACGCCAGCACCAACCTGCTCTCCGGGGCCAAGCGTTTTGTATTAGGAGCTTCAGGGCATATCGCCGGCGTCATCAATCCACCGGCCAAGCAGAAGCGCCATTACTGGACCAATAATCGGGTCTCGAAAAACCCGGAAACCTGGTTCAAGAATGCTGAGCAGCAACCCGGTAGCTGGTGGAATGATTGGTTCAACTGGCTGGCGGGACACTCCGGCGAGCGCCAACCAGCGGTTGCGCACATAGGGAATGACAAATTCCCGCCTCTGGAGCCGGCGCCAGGCAGTTATGTAAAGCAATGAAAGACTGAAATGCCCTGCTGCATGACTGCATGCAGCAGGTCAACTGCGGATCATTTGTTTCGGTACAAGGAGAGAGGCCCCATGAGCACCGCGTTGCGCATCAACGAAGCACTTTTGATTGCGGGCCACGCATTCGAACCTTTTCAATGCGTCGCCTGGGCCGCGCAAGGCGGTAATGGCGAACTGAGCCTGAGCATCATCGACCGGGCCAACACTCGTATTTGTCGCAAACAGATTCCAACCAGTACCTATTCCGACCCGGCACAGCTGGAAATTCTGCTGGAAGAGGTGCGCGCCGAGTTGAGCCAGGAAGGCTACAAGCTACAGTCCTGGACAATGCCAGAGTAAGCATTCTCGCGGACCGCGACCGGTGATCCGCCGGATACTCCACTCTCAAGATCATCGAAGGCAGCCTCATGCACCTGGTGTTGGAATCAGCCAGTCGTGCAGAGGGCCATGCCTTGGGCTTTCGCGATGCGGGGATCATCACTGAAATACAATGCGTCGAATGATGCGCACCGCTTGGAAACTGTCGAAAAATCAGCCTTTGGTCGCAAAGCACTGAGCCGTCCAGGGTATGGGCCAAAGCATGGGCTGAATTTTTCAGAACCGCAGAAACGAAAAAGCCCCGAATAATCGGGGCTCTAACGTTTAAATGTGGCGGTGAAGGAGAGATTCGAACTCTCGATACAGTTTCCTGTATACACACTTTCCAGGCGTGCTCCTTAAGCCACTCGGACACTTCACCGTATCTCTTCAAACAAGTTCTGTCTGTCGAGGCGCGCTAATGTAGTCGAAAGCTTTTCCGATGGCAAACATTTTTTTCAGAATTTTCATGCGGTTAACGCGGTTCAGCGTTTCCCGTCACTCCGGGCCATGGCAAACCGGCCAATCTCCGGCTTCGTGCCCTCTTCTATATAGAGGGGAATGCGCGGCAGGCACGGCGGGTCAGGCCTGGCGGGCAGGCAAAGGGTGACTGGCGGGTCAGTCACGGCGCTTTACCTGGCCTGCGGCGGTGGGTAACGTCTGCCCAACTTTATTGAAAGGAATAGCGTCATGAGTGAGTTGATTTCCTACCATCTCGAAGACGGTATCGCGACCCTGACCTTGAGCAATGGCAAGGTCAATGCCATTTCCCCGGATGTGATTGCCGAGCTCAACGCTGCGCTGGATCAGGCCGTGACTGATCGTGCGGTGGTGATCATTACTGGCCAGCCGGGCATTCTCTCCGGTGGTTATGACTTGAAGGTGATGACGGCCGGCCCTAAAGAAGCCGTGGCACTGGTGACCTCCGGCTCGACCCTGGCCCGCCGCCTGCTGTCGCATCCCTTCCCGGTGATCGTCGCGTGCCCGGGGCATGCGGTGGCCAAGGGTGCGTTTCTGCTGTTGTCGGCCGACTATCGCATCGGCGTAGACGGTCCGTTCAGCATTGGCCTTAACGAAGTGCAGATCGGCATGACCATGCACCACGCGGGTATCGAGATTGCCCGTGACCGCCTGAACAAAGTGGCGCTGCAGCGTTCGGTGGTCAACGGCGAGATGTTCAATCCACAAGGCGCCGTGGCGGCCGGTTTCCTTGATGTCGTGGTCTCGCCTGAAGAACTGCAGGGCGCGGCACTGGCGGCGGCTCGCCAGTTGAAGAAAATCAACATGACCGCGCACAAGAACACCAAATTGAAAGTGCGCAAAGCACTGCTGGAGGCTCTGGACAACGCAATCATCCAGGACCAGGAACATTTGGGTTAAACCCGAATCTGCAACAACGAAAGCCCGACCGTCGTGTCGGGCTTTTTCATACATGTCTGTGTTAAACCTCTGTAACCGCTCTAGACTGCTTCTGACCGACTGGTCGGAAACATCAGCACAAACATCGGCTATCTCCCACTTCCCTGGCAGTAATTGCCGAAAACAGTGCACATCCGTACACTGCGCCACCTTTTGTCCCGGTGGGCCTGTAGATGCTGTTTTTGTTTCGTATGTCATTGATGGGCCTGCACTTTATCGTGGCGGGTGTGCTGGGCGTGATTCTCGGCCTGTGCCGGCCATTCAACCCGGACAACAGCCGTCTGTGCGCACGCCTGTACGCATGGCCGGCCATGTGTATTTTGCGTTTGCGGGTGAAAGCCGACGTCGGGCCGTTGATGGATAAACCGGACAGTTGCGTGATCATCGCCAATCACCAGTCCAACTACGACCTGTTTGTGTTTGGCAATGTGGTGCCCCGCCGTACCGTGTGCATCGGCAAAAAGAGCCTGAAATGGGTGCCGCTGTTCGGACAGTTGTTCTGGCTGGCCGGCAATGTGCTGATCGACCGCGGCAATGCGCACAAGGCGCGCAACTCGATGTTGACCACTACCCACACCCTGCAAAACAAAGACACCTCGATCTGGGTTTTCCCGGAAGGCACACGCAACCTGGGTGAGGACTTGCTGCCCTTCAAGAAAGGCGCCTTCCAGATGGCCATTGCCGCCGGGGTGCCGATCGTGCCGGTGTGTGTCAGCAGTTACGTCAAACACATGCGATTGAACCGCTGGCGCAGCGGGAAAATCCTGATTCGTTCGTTGCCAGCGATCCCCACCGCCGGATTGAGCCTGGACGACATGCCCCTGCTGATCGCCCAGTGCCGCGAGCAGATGCGTGAATGCATCGAGTCGATGGACCGGCAACTGCAAGCCGCCTGAACAAGAAAACCCGCCTGGTGCGGGTTTTCTTTTGCCTGCGAGTCTTTCCCCCAGAACTCGCCAGATTTAACTGACTCTCAACCATTGCGAGGCTAAGCTGATCCACACTGCCATTGCATTTGTTGCCACTTGAAAGCTGCCAAAAGAAGTGAATCACCATCATGGGTAGAGTTGTTGCTTCAGCGGTTTATAGCGCCGGTAAGAGAGTCACCAATATCACCCTCGACGAAGGCGCAGCCTGGGCTGCCAAGCCCGGACACTTTGTCTGGATCGGCCTCGAAGAGCCGAACGCCGAGGAACTCTACAATCTGCAACGCCAGTTCAACCTGCACGAACTGGCGATCGAAGACGCCCTGGAAAAGCACAGCCGGCCGAAGCTGGAAACCTTCGGCGATGCACTGTTCATCGTGACGTATTCGCCCATCCGCCATGAAGGCAAACTCGAGTTCATCGAGACACATATCTTTGCCGGCAATGGCTACATCATTACTGCGCGCAACGGCCACTCAGCGTCCTACGCCCATGTCCGACAACGCTGTGAGGCGCGTCCGCTGTTGCTTGAGCACGGGGAAGATTTTGTACTCTATGCCATCCTCGATTTTGTGATCGAGAACTACCAGCCGATGGGCGAAGCCATTCACGGGGAAATCGATGAACTGGAGCGCAATGTGTTGTGTGGCTCGCTGAATGATTACGACATCCAGAAGCTACATGGCCTGCGTCGTGATGTTTTGCGCTTGCGTCGTTATGTGGCCCCGATGATTGAGATAGGAGAGGAATTGCAGAGGCTGAGCTTCCCGTTCATCGACAAGAACATGCGGCCGTACTTTCGCGATGTGCAGATTCATGTAACGCGGCAGATGGAAGACCTGACGACGCTGGCGGATATTGCCAGCCAGACGATTGAGGTCGGGGTGCTGTTGGAGGCCTCTCGCCAGAGCGTGGTGCAACGCAAGTTTGCGGCCTGGGCGGCGATTCTGGCTTTCCCGACGGCGGTGGCGGGGATTTACGGGATGAATTTCCAGAACATACCGGAGTTGAGCTGGCACTACGGGTATTTCGGAGTGCTGGGGTTTATTACGGTGGGTTGTCTGGGGTTGTGGGCGAGTTTCAAGAAGTCGGGGTGGCTTTAAATCCAAGGCGAGTGCTTCGCACTCGATCGCGAGCAAGCTCGCTCCCACAGTGGATCTTCGGTGTTGCAGAGATCAATGTAGGAGCGAGCCTGCTCGCGATGCTTTTAGTTTCAATCAGCTGCTGGCTTGTGCGCCACAAACCGCATCATCCACTCGGCCACCGTGGCGCCGTGGTGTTCCTGTTCCAGGCTCGCGATACCTTTGGAGTAGACCTGCTCACCCAGTGCCTGCTGGCGAATCTCCAACAAGGCGCGGGAGTAGTCGTGGATGAACTCCGGATGCCCCTGGAAGCACAGCACCTGATCGTTGATGTGGTAGGCGGCATACGGGCAGAAATCGCTGGAAGCGATGACAGTGGCGTTCTCCGGCAGTGACGTAACCTGGTCCTGGTGACTGATCAACAACGTCAGTTCTTCGCGCACCGGACTCATCCAGGGCGCCTTGGCGGCCAATTTGTAGTTGTGGGTGCCGACGCCCCAGCCTTGGGTCGCACGCTCGCTCTTGCCACCGAGCAGCAGTGCCAGCAACTGATGACCGAAGCAGACGCCCAGCAACTTGTCGCCGCGCTGGTAGCGGGTCAGCAGATACTTCTTGAGGGTTTCGATCCACGGGTCGGTGCCGAAGGAGTCGGCCTTGCTGCCCGTCACCAGGTAGGCGTCGAACGTCAGGTCGTCGCTTGGGTATTCACCCTGCACCACGTTGTAGACGGTGAACTCGGCGGCAATCGGCTGCTGCGAAAACAGGTGTTTGAACATCTGCCCGTAGCCCTGATATTGGTCAACCAATTCCGGACGCAGGTGGTCGGTTTCCAGAATGCAGATGCGTAACGACATAAAAAATACCTGACACGTGATGGGAATAATGCACACCTCAGAGCCTGCCTTGAAACGCTGTGACAAGGCAAGCCCCGAAATGCAACATCTCCCCCTTAGAACGCCTCCCCTTTGGCCGCCTTCTCCAGCAGCAAGGCGGGCGGCGCGAACCGCTCGCCATATTGC
>NZ_JBFUIC010000006.1:0-102529 GCF_056402075.1 Pseudomonas sp. P4_C3 | reverse complement strand
CCCACAGTAGATCTGTGTACGCCGAGCATTGTGGGAGCGAGCTTGCTCGCGATGGGGCCAGGACAGGCACTGCAGAAACTCAGCTGTCCTGCAAAAACATCTCCCGGCTCAACCCATGCCGCTGCATCTTTTCATTGAAGGTCCGGCGCGGCAGTTGCAGTTCTTCGAGCACCGCTTTCACATCGCCCTTGTGCCGGGTCAGTGCGGCACGCAGGCATTGCGCTTCGAACGCTTCCTGCTGCGCCGCCAGTGACTGGCCGGGCTCGATGCCCAATGGCTCCGGCTCACCCAACCCCAATACCTGACGCTCGGCGACGTTCGCCAGTTCGCGCACATTGCCCGGCCAGTCGTGGCTCAGCAGGTGACTCAACTGTGCGCCGCTCAACGGTGGAAATTTACGTCCCAGCCGTTCGGCGGCGTTTTGGGCAAAGGATTCGAACAGCAAGGGTATGTCTTCCCGGCGTTCGCGCAAGGGTGGCAGGCGTAGTTCTGCGACGTTCAAACGATAGGCCAGGTCTTCGCGAAAACGTCCGGCCCGCGCTTCGTCGAGCAGGTCCGGTTTGGTCGCGGCGATGATGCGCAGATCCACGCGGATGCTCTGGTTCGAACCCAGTCGTTCAAGCTTTTGCTCTTGCAACACCCGCAGCAATTTCACTTGTTGGGCCAGGGGCATGCTTTCGATYTCRTCGAGAAACAGCGTGCCGCCGTCGGCGTACTCCAGTTTGCCAATGCGCTTGCCGGACGCTCCGGTGAACGCGCCGCTCTCGTGGCCGAACAGCTCGGCCTCGAACAATTGCTCGGGGATGGCCGCGCAGTTGAGTGCGACAAAGGGCTTGTCGGCCCGCGGTCCGAAGTCGTGCAGGCAGCGGGCGACCAGTTCCTTGCCGCTGCCGGTTTCACCGCGGATCAATACGTTGACCGGCAGCGCCGCCAGATCGAGAACCTGCCGACGCAGGTTTTGCAGGCCACGGGACACGCCGAGCAACGTGGCATCCAGCTTGGCACGGTTGTCCGCCTGTTCGTGCAGCGCGCGGTTTTCCAGCACCAGCCGGCGCTTGTCGAGGGCGCGGCGCAGGCTGCCGAGCAGGGTTTCCGGGCTGAAGGGCTTTTCGAGGAAATCGTAGGCACCGTCGCGCATGGCCTCGACGGCCATCGGCACATCGCCGTGGCCGGTCAACAGGATCACCGGCAAATCGGCATCCCGGCGTTGCACCTCGGCCAGCAGTTCCAGGCCGGTCATGCCGGGCATGCGCACATCGCTGAGAATCACCCCGGCAAAATGCCTGGGCAATTGCGCCAGGCATTCATCGGCGCGGCTGAACAGCTGCACCTCGAAACCCGACAGGCTCAACCATTGCTCGACGGCACTGCGGATGCTGCTTTCGTCGTCGACCACGATCACTGAGTTCAGCATGCTTCATGCACCTCCAGGTCGATGGGCAAGGTCAGGGTAAACACGGCACCTTTGTCATGATTGCCGGCACTCAGGCGCCCGCCGGATTCGTGAACGATGGCAAACGATACGGCCAAACCGATCCCCAGGCCTTCGCCCACCGGTTTGGTGGTGAAGAACGGATCGAAGACCTTGGACAGGTTCTCTTCGGCGATACCGCCACCATTGTCGATCACGCTCAGGCGCCACAATTGCTCGTCGGCTTCGAGGCGGATTTCCAGGCGTTTGCAGGGTTTGTCCTGCATCGCATCGAGGGCGTTGCGCAGCAGATTGATCAGCACCTGCTCCAGGCGAATCGCATCGCCACGCACCCAGGCCGGGCGGGTCAGGTGCAGCACAGTGCTGACCTGTTCGTCGCGCAGCCGGGTGTCGAGCAGTTGCAGCGACTGGTCCACCACCGCCGCCAGGTCCAGGCGTTCGCGCAAACCGCTGGGGCTTTTGCGGGCGAAGGTTTTCAGGTGGCCGGTGAGGGCGGCCATGCGCGTGAGCATTTCATCCACCGGTTTGAGCGCCTTGTAGGCGTCGTCGACGCGGCCGTGGTCGAGTAGCAGGCGCAAGGTTGCCAACTGCATGCGCTGGGCGGTGAGTGGCTGGTTGATTTCATGGGCGAGGGCGGCGGACATCTGCCCCAGCGCCGCGAGTTTGGCCGATTGCACCAGGCCTTCCTGGGCGGTGCGCAGGTCGCGGGTGCGTTCTTCTACCAGTCGTTCGAGTTCTTCGCGACTGCGCTGGCGCATTTTCGCCAGGCGCCAGCGCTGGTTGAGAAACAGCAACAGGAACACCAGGGTCAGCCACAACCCGGCCGCGGCAAGCGCGGCGTTGCGGCTGTCTTCGAAGGCGACCTGCGGGCGACGCAGCAGGTGCAGGGTCCAGCCCTCGGTGCTCAGCGGCAGGGATTCCCACAAGTAATCGGCCTTGCCGTCCGGGCCATCGACCCGAGTCAGGTCACTGTTATCGTCGAAGCGCCGCAACGACTCAAACGTCAGTGGGGTCAGGGGCTGCTTGTCGTATTGGCGGGTGGTCTTGAGTTCGGCATGATCGCTGTCGCTCAGCGGCTTGAGCAGGCGATAGCGCCAGCCTGGCTGATTGGCGATGAAAATGATCCCGCGTGCGTCGCTGACCAGCAGCGTGTCGCTGCCCTGACGCCACTCCCGCTCCAGTTCGGGAAACTCCAGTTTCACCACCATGGCGCCGAGGAACTGGCCGCCATCATCGCTGACCGCGCTGGAGAGGAAGTAACCGGGAATCCCGCTGGTCACGCCCACGGCATAAAAGCGTCCGGTGCCTTGGGTGCGGGTCTGGTTGAAATAAGGGCGGAAACCGTAGTTGTGACCGACATAGCTGCTGGGCAAACGCCAGTTGCTCGCCGCGATGGCGAGGCCGCTGCGGTCGAGCAATTCCAGGGTCGAGGATTCGGCGGCGCCATTGATCTTTTCCAGTTTGCGGTTCAACGCATCCTGCTGCTCTGGGCTCACCGCCCCCTTGAGCGCCGAGCGCAGTTCCGGGTCCAGCGCCAGCACGGCGGGCAGGGCGCGGTAACGTTCGATCAGGGTATGCAGGGACGTGGCGTACAGCGCCAATTGCTGATTGGCACGGGCCGCGTCTTCGACCATTGACTGGCGCACGGCGTGGCGCATGGCCAGCGTGGCGACGATGGCGGCGCCGGCGATGATCAATAGGGTGTAGAGCGCCAGGCGCAGGGATCTGGAGGTCGGGAGCATGCAATGAACAACAGGCGAAAATGGGGGAAAGCACCATAGCATGTGAACGGTGATCCACACTCACCGAAACGCCTGCGCCAATGTTTCCCCCTTGGCTCAAATCACCAGCGTGTTCTTTCGCCGCTGCACGGGTGGCGGATCAAACAAGTCGTTCTCATCGAACGCAATGGTGTACCAGGTGCGATAGCGTTGTTCCCGGCGCAACGGTTTTTGTTCCGGCGGATTGCCCTGCAACATTTTTTTCGCCAGCACGGTGTGTGTCGGCCGGCCGGCGGCGTCGTAGAACTGCTGGTCGTGGTAACCCGATTCGCGGATCGAAGCGTCATTGATGTAGCGGTAGGCGCTGGCGAAGTAGGGGCGATAGATCCGCACGGTTTCGCCTTTGTTGTTGTACTCGACCCGTTCGCTGACCCGCCAGCGTCGGGCCGCCTGTTCTTCCCTGGGCCGGCCGTTTTCGTCGGGTTCCAGTTCGCCTTTGTCGTTCACTACCCAGGCCAGGCCCGGTTCGACCTCTTGCTTGGTTTGCAGGGAGCGTCCGAAGCCGTCCCAGCAGGCGATGACCGCGCGGATTTGCAGCTCCGGGTCGCCGGGGTAGCGGTCGGCCTGCAGGGTGACGACATGCACCGGTTCGCGATGAGCGTCGTCGAGGTATTGCTGGAGTTGCCGCTCGTTCGCCGAAGGATTCTGCAAGCCTTCGAGGTGCACGCGAGCCCGGCTGCAAAGGTGGCAGTCGGGCAATACAAAACCTTCGGCCTGGGCCCAGGTCAACCAGGGCGCGGGCGCTGCCGGTGGCACTTTACCCATCCAGCTGAAGGGCGCAGAGAACGTGGCCGTGGCGTAATTGCCGATGGCTTTGTTCTTGTCGGCGATAGCGCCGGCCGGGGTGCGGTCTTCCGGTGGCTGGTAACCGCTGAGCGGATCGAAACCGACCTCGACGCCCAGTTCCGTGCCATGGAAGCTGGTCACCAGCACTTCGCCGAAGGCGTTGTAGCGGGCTTCCCAGGTGTTTTGATTGGGGTCGATGATGCCTGCGGGCAGGAACGATCGGTAGTCGATATCGAGGATGCTTGTAGTGCAGCCATCCGGCAGGGTGACGGCGGTGCTCAGGCACCAGTACTCGTCATACGCTACGCAAGTGATGCCATGGCTCTTGGTTTGCTGGAATTGTTCGACGTTAAAGAACCCTGCCAAACCGTGGTAAGTAGGGAAGCTTTTGCGTACGGACCACAGGTAGTTCCTGGCATCGGTCGGGTCTTCGGGTTCACCCTGCACAGCGTCTGGCAAGAACAGATCCATGATGTGGTAACCGACTTCTGGCGATTCGAGTTTCTCCTTGAGGTTGAACGGCATGTCGCCATTTTCGTCCTTGAGCTTGTCGTAGGCGCTCAGGGCGGTGGCGTCCAGTTCGGCGGTTTCCAGGTAGTCGGGCAGGGCGGTGAAGATCAGGTTATCCGGCTCCAGTAATTTGCCTGTGGCCGGATCCTGATAGCGTTGCAGCGACAAACCGGTCAGCACCGCCTTGGCTGCCCAGGCTCCTTCGTCATCGGCCCGGTCAAGGAAGTTTTCGTGGTTGATGTCGACTGGTTTGAGTTCATCCTTTTCCAGGACCAGCGCATTGGCGCGCTGACGATAGGGCAGGCCCAGACGCCAGCCGTCAGGGGCTTCCAAATACCGATACTCGGCTTTGGCCTCGGTCAGATACCAACATTGTTGTGCTGCGTCGTGGGCGTCCAGCCACCATTTGTTTTCGTAGTCTTCATCGCTCTCATCGCCGGGCTGATCGACGCGCAAGGGTGGGCTGTCCTTGTCTGTTTTGCGCCGGGCGTAGTGCACGACAAAACCGTGGGTCAGGCTGCCGAATTTGTCCCACGCCAGATTGAGGGTGTGCTGCACCAAGGGATCGTCAGCCAGCTGCGGTTCGTATTGGTAGGCAATGCTTTCCAGTGCCAGTGACTGCAACACGGCATAGGGGTGATTCTTGCCTTTGGGGCRCAATTGGCGAATGAGAAAGCGGTTCTCCTGCACGGTATAGGGCACGGCCGTTTCGGGATCRTCGTCGGCGGCAAACACCTCCGCGCGCAACACTGAACCGCTGAGGGTGCGGGCCATCTCACGGGCGAGGTCTTCATCAGGACTGATCACGCGTCCCGCTGCGTCGCTGAGGTGATACTCGTGCAGCAGCGTCGTGCGCAGCGGCTCTGCGTTCGTGTCACCGTCGTAGTAACCGTCGTCGCGCATGTCGATGGCGCGGCCGGTATGGAACCAGGTTTTACTCAGAATCGGCGCAGTGAAACCCGGGTTGGAACGCTCCACGGCCGAAGCCTCGGTATCGGTTTGCAACAGCAGGCCGAAACCCCGGAACTCACGTTCGAAACTGTCGTAAAAACCCCGGCGATAGCTGAAGCCCTGGGTCAGTCGATTGCCGGTGATTTCATCGAGCTGGGTCTGCTGGCTCACCAGGTGCATGGCGAACGGCAGATGAGACACCGGGGCTTTGCCGGCGGCGATCAGCTCGGCTTTTTCGTCCAGCCATTCCTGGGCCGAGCTGCGGTAACTCACTCCCGTCACGGCCCCCATGTTGTTGTGGCTGGCATTCACCAGATACGGCTTGGCGCTGACAAAATCGTAGCGCCAGTGTCGGGGTTCCATGTGTGGCACGGTCAGGATCAGGCTGGAACATCCCAGCCCCTGCAGGTCGGCGATGCTCACCTGGCAGAAGCGGTCGTAACGCACGCCTTGCGGCCATGGCATTTTCACATAGTCCTCTTCGAAGCCTTCGCCGCCATGATTCATGTAGATCCGGAAACCGTCCGACTCCAGGTAGATCAGGTCAACCGCGCCCGAGCCGTCCAGGTCCGCCAGCCGCACGCGCGACGAATCGAACTCGGCATATTTGAAATTCAGCTCGCAAAGGACGAAACCTTTGCCGAATTTTCCATGGCCCAGATTCGGCCAGCATTTGACTTCGTTGTGGCGGATGCGGATCAAATGTTGTGTCGCGCTGCCCAGTGGATCGCTGAAAGCCACCAGTTCGGTCTGGGTACTGCTCAACAGGGGAAGCGAGTCGTCGTCATGAGGGACGTTGTTCCCATGGCTGAACCCGACTGCACGACGGCTTGAATACAGCCGCACGCTACGCGGGCCGATCAAGGCCAGATCGGTCAGACCGTCACCCACCAGATCCGCCAACTGCGCCATGGGATGAAAAAACTCCGTGGGGAACGCAGCATAGGCCACGAAGTTCGACCAGGTTCGGTCGGGATTGAGGGTGAAGAACCCGGACAGGCCGGGGCGGGCGATTACCCAGTCGAGCTTGCCGTCGCCGGTCAGGTCGCTGAGGGACTGGCGAATCGGTTTGCTGCTGTCGGCAACGGGAATGCCGGGCAAGCGCTCCCAGTCGCCATAACTTACGTCGTTGCCACCACTGTCGGCGCGCCACGGTTCGCGGTAATACCAGGCCTTGTCGCTGCTGAACAGTACGCCGGGCATGCCCTCGCCATACAAGTCCACCAGTTGATAACGCTGACCGTCATTGAGCCCCGGCATCTCGGGGAACTCGCTATAACCCTCGCGCGTGGGATCAAGTTCAAACGGGTTGTAGAAAAACTCCATGGGCGGGCGACTTTCCATCTGGCCCTGATTGTCATATGCCTGGATGTGCGCGGCAGTCAGATGGTTGTAACCCAGCGGACTCTCGCGGTGCTCAAGCAGCAGGCGCTGGACCAGCACCGGGTCTTTACCCAGTTCTTCGGTGAATTGATGGAACATCAGGACCTGACGGCACAGGCGCCGGGAACCCAATTCAAACCCGTAGGCGTAATTCCAGAAAGGATCCTTGCGCGGTGCCCCCCACTCGCCGCGCTCTATGCCGGGGAGGTCGTAAATCGGTACTTGCGTCAGGTCGGCACTGCGTTCGCCGTAATCGAATAGCAGGTGGAAATGCCAGGCCACGTCTTTCCAGCCATCGACTTTCCATGCATACAGGTTGGCGTTGGCCTGGGCATTTCCGTACAAGACCCGACGCAGGTAACGCTGGCTGCGGTAGTCGCGGAACTGCGGAGCAGCCGGCTCCTCGACTTCCGCCTGGTACAGGTACACCACATGTTCACCGCGCAGGTTCAGGCTTTCATCGATCAGCCACACACCAACATGGGTTTTGTCTTGTGGATCGGCCCGGCGTGATGCCTCGGTTTTTCCGTAGCAATGCAGGCTGCCATCGGCGCCGTGGATCAGCCAGAAGCCGGCCGGGTTGTCAGCATCGTCATCTTTGGTCCAGTGTTCGATCAGATCGAAAGCGCCTTCGACCCGGGGCCAGTAGCGCACGACATGGTGCATGCCAATCTGAACGCCGTTGTACCCGGACACCGTTTTGGAGATCAGTTTGCCGTCGTCACTTTTCTCGGGCATCCACACGTCGCCGCCRGGGCCGACCACCTGATCGTTGCCGTCGTACTTCGGCACGCCCTTGGTAGTGCGCAGCGTGATCGCGTTGGTGGTCAGCCGCCAGCCGATGCCGAATGGACTGTTGCCGACATCGCTGCTGTAACCCAGACCCAGGGTCGGAACCAGATCGCGGTTGGGTGCCTTGCTGATCGGCAGCGGCAACTCCAGCGACGCGGCACCGCTGGTACCCACCGCGCCCCAGCCCTTGCCGATGCTCTGGATGGCGCCGCCGCCTTTGGGGAGGGCGGGGGCGTTGATGTCGAGGGTGCCCTGCTGTTCAGTCGCCATGGAAGTGTCCGCCGTGACAGAGAATGCATCGAGTGCCTTCAAGCTATCAGCGAGGCTGGCGGCTGTAACCTGTCAGATCTGACAGGTCAACCCGGTATTTTTAGAACAAACGGTTCGCTTGTCTCGGTCTTTGATTACTTTTTTTCATGCGTAAAAAAACCGGTCTGCCGTTGCCGACAGACCGGTTCTTACTGTGCGATGTCAGTGCTTACTGCACTTCCACCGCCAGGCTTTCACTGATCTTTTGCTGCCAGATGGCAGGACCTGTGATGTGTACCGATTCGCCCTTGCTGTCGACCGCAACGGTCACAGGCATGTCTTTCACGTCGAACTCGTAGATCGCTTCCATGCCCAGTTCGGCGAAAGCGACAACGCGGGACTTCTTGATCGCTTGCGCCACCAGGTAAGCCGCGCCGCCGACTGCCATCAGATAAACGGCCTTGTGGTCCTTGATCGCTTCGATCGCAGTAGGGCCGCGCTCGGACTTGCCGATCATGCCCAGCAAACCGGTCTGCTCGAGGATCTGACGGGTGAACTTGTCCATCCGCGTCGCGGTGGTAGGACCGGCCGGGCCAACCACTTCGTCACCGACCGGATCGACCGGGCCGACGTAGTAGATGAAGCGACCCTTGAGGTCCACCGGCAGGGTTTCACCCTTGTTCAGCATCTCGACCATGCGCTTGTGCGCAGCGTCGCGACCGGTGAGCATCTTGCCGTTGAGCAGGACGGTTTCGCCCGGCTTCCAGCTCTGCACTTCTTCCGGGGTCAGGGTATCGAGATTGACACGACGGGCCGACGGGCCGGCTTCCCAGACGATTTCCGGGTAGGCGTCCAAAGGTGGCGCTTCCTGGGCAACCGGGCCGGAACCGTCGAGCACAAAGTGCGTGTGACGGGTGGCGGCGCAGTTCGGGATCATGCACACCGGCAGCGAAGCGGCGTGGGTCGGGTAGTCCATGATCTTCACGTCGAGCACGGTGGTCAGGCCGCCGAGGCCCTGGGCACCGATGCCCAGCTGGTTGACCTTCTCGAACAGCTCCAGGCGCATTTCTTCAATGCGGTTCTGCGGGCCACGGGCTTTCAGCTCGTGAATGTCGATGGATTCCATCAACACTTCCTTGGCCATGACCGCGGCTTTCTCGGCGGTGCCGCCGATGCCGATGCCGAGCATGCCCGGTGGGCACCAGCCGGCGCCCATTTCCGGGACGGTTTTCAGCACCCAGTCGACGATCGAGTCGGACGGGTTGAGCATGGCCATCTTCGACTTGTTCTCGGAACCGCCGCCCTTGGCCGCCACGTCCACTTCCACGGTGTTACCCGGAACGATGGAGTAGTGGATGACGGCCGGGGTGTTGTCCTTGGTGTTCTTGCGAGCGCCCGCCGGGTCGGCGAGGATCGAAGCACGCAGGACGTTTTCCGGCAAGTTGTAGGCGCGACGTACGCCCTCGTTGATCATGTCGTCCAGGCTCATGGTGGCGCCATCCCAGCGCACGTCCATGCCGACACGCACGAACACGGTAACGATACCTAGATTTTTTACTTAAGAACAACAACAAAAGATCGCAGCCTGCGGCAGCTCCTACAGGGGAATCGGGTCAACCTGAAAATTGGATGGTCATTTATCGGTCACACCACTAAAGTGACATTCGGTCTGTAGAGTAGGACGCTCTGTCAGTCTCCTTTCATTCGGTGAATCAACGATTGACCCATAACGCCATCCAGCGCCTGTTGCTCAAACGTTTCGCCCTCGCGGCCGGCACCTATGCCCTGGCATTGCTGTTGCTGTGGCTGGCGTTTTTTACCGGTCACTACGATGCGCCGCTTTCCAGTGTCATCATCGGCAGCACGCTGGTGGTGATCAGCCAGGCCTCCCTGTTCGCGGTGTTTTACAGCGGCTACAACCTGCGTTTCGCCGACCCCAGCCTGACCGAGGCGCAAGTGTTGCTGGGGCTGGGGTGGCAAACCTGGCTGATCGCTCATCTGGACGAAGCCCGGGGTGCGTTTCTGGTGTTTTACGTGCTGATCCTGCTGTTCGGCCTGTTCCATCTGTCACGCCGGTCTTTAGTACGGTGCGCGCTGCTGGTGTTTATCAGTTTCAGTGCGATCACGCTGTGGGAGGGCTACCACTTCCAGCTGCCTGACCCGGCCATGGCGGTGCTCCAGGTCTGTGTGCTGTTCATCGTGCTGGTGTGGCTGGTGCTGTATGCCCGCTATGTCCAGGCCTCGCGACAACGCATGCGCCAGCGGCGTTTTGCCTTGCAGGCGCATCAGGACACGTTGCGCGGGATGATGCGCCAGCTCGAAGACCTGGTGGCCACCGACGAGCTCACGGGTCTGTTCAATCGTCGGCATTTCCTGCACCTGGCTTCGCGCGAATTGAACGCCATGGACGCGGGTGTCGTGCATGGCCTGGCGCTGATCGACCTTGACCATTTCAAGCGCATCAACGACCTGCACGGCCATGCCGCCGGCGATCAGGTGCTGCAAGCCTTTGCCGGCGTTGCCTCCGCGTGTCTGCGCGACGGTGATGTTCTGGCCCGCTACGGCGGCGAAGAGTTCGTGGTACTGCTGCCCGATTGCGATGCCGACAGTTTGACTTCGTGCTGCGAACGGCTGCGCATCGCGTTCACCGATGTCGAGCTGATCGGTCTGAATGTGCGCAACCTCAGCCTGTCCGCCGGCATGACCCTGCTGGAGCGGGGCGACGATCTCGATGACGCCTTGCAACAAGCCGATCAGGCGCTCTATCGCGCCAAGCGTGACGGCCGCAACCGATGCGCGGCGGCGTGGGAGAACGTCGATGCCTGAGCTGCGGGTCGGCGAGCGCAATTGGTCGGTGGCGGCGGGCAGCAATCTGCTCGACGCGCTGAACCAGAACGGCGTGCCAGTGCCTTACAGTTGCCGCGCCGGCAGTTGTCATGCGTGCCTGGTGCAGTGTGTACGGGGCCTGCCGAGCGACAGCCGCCCCGATGCCCTGAGTGCACAACAGCGTGAACAGGGTTGGCGCCTGGCATGCCAGTGCCAGGTGGTCGAGGACTTGCAGGTGCACGCCTTCGACCCGCAACTCGATGGCCATCCGGCAGAGGTCGCGGCGGTAGATTGGCTGAGCGCCACGGTGCTGCGATTGCGGGTAATCCCCCAGCGACCGTTGCGCTATGGCGCTGGCCAGCACCTGGTGTTGTGGGCGGGTAGCGTGGCGCGGCCATATTCCCTCGCCAGCCTGCCGCAAGAAGACCGCTTTCTGGAGTTCCATCTCGATTGTCGCAAGCCCGGGGAATTCAGCGATGCCGCCAGGCAATTGCGCATCGGCGATCCGATCCGCCTCGGTGAGCTGCGCGGCGGTGCCTTGCATTACGATCCGGACTGGCACGCCCGGCCGTTGTGGTTGATGGCGGCCGGTACCGGGTTGGGGCCATTGTTTGGTGTATTGCGCGAAGCGCTGCGGCAGGATCACCAAGGCGCCATCCGCGTCATTCACCTGGCCCATGATGCCGATGAGCACTACCTGGCCAGCCCCCTGCAAGCCATGGCCGCCAGTCGTCCGAACCTGAGTGTCGAACTGTGGACCCCGGCCGAGTTGCCGGCGGCTTTGGCGCAACTGCGGCTTGTTTCGCGGCAAACCCTGGCCTTACTCTGCGGAGCCCCCGACAGTGTCGACGCCTTTGCCCGGCGCCTGTATCTGGCGGGATTGCCGCGCAATCAACTGCTGGCCGATGTGTTCCTGCCCCGTGGTTGAGCGCTGACTTTTCAGACGCGAGACCTGCCATGACCGATGCCATCCAAGTTGAACGCGAACGCGGCCTGTTGACCCTGCGCCTGAATCGCCCGGACAAGAAAAATGCCCTGACCCGCGCCATGTACAGCCACTTGGCCGATGCGCTGAAACAGGCCGACAGCGACCCCGGGATCAATGCCGTGCTGATCACCGGCTCTGCCGAATGCTTTACGGCCGGCAACGACATCGCCGATTTCATTCAGCAACCACCGAGCGGCCTCGACAGCCCGGTATTCCATTTCATGCTCAACTTGCTCGAATGCCGCAAACCGGTGATCGCCGCCGTGGCGGGGGCGGCGGTGRGGATCGGCACGACGATGCTGCTGCATTGCGATCTCGTCTATATTAGCCGTGATGCGCGATTGCGCATGCCCTTCGTCAATCTCGGGCTCTGCCCGGAGTTCGGTTCCAGCCTGCTCTTGCCTCGATTGCTCGGGCATGCAAAAGCGGCGGAATTGTTGCTTCTCGGCGAAGGTTTCAGCGGTGAACAAGCCGCCGAGTGGGGTATTGCGACCGAGGCGTTGGGCAGTGGCAAAGCGGCGCTGGCCAAGGCGTGGGAGATGGCGCTGCGTTACGAGTCGCTGCCACCGGAGGCGGTGCGCATCAGCAAGCAATTGATGAAGGCCCCGGACCGGAAGCTGCTGCGCAAAGTGATCGAAGAAGAGGGCGCGTTGTTCACCCAACGACTGCGCTCGCCGGAGGCGATTGCGGCGTTGTCGGGTTTTATCAACAGGTAGACAAAAGGCAACGGCTCAGTAGGTTGCGCGTTGCCTTCCGAAAATATCAGTACTCTTCAGGCGCCGTTTAAAAGCCGGGTAACGATGACCGCTCTGCCATAAAAGCCATCATGGTCATTTCCTACCGCCAGTATTTTTCCGTCGGATTGCATACTCATTCCGTGAGCGAGGGGGCGGTAGCCGCGAATGTCGGGAATAATCCAGCCTTTGCCTTTCCCAAAGGTTGTGTCGCGGCGACCATTAGCCAGGTACCGCGCGGTGACAAAATTCAAAGTTCGAGCGCCATCGATGTATCTTCCCGAGGCAATAATTTTTCCATCTTTGAACCCCATGCCCAAAAACATGACAGTATCAGAACTGTCAAACTTCTCCTCTACATGAGCGCCTTGATTAAACGTCCTGTCGATCTGGCCCCCGGATGTATAAGCCGCCAGCAAGCCACGACGGTCGGAGAAACCAAAACCCGCGGCGACAGTCCGCCCATCAGGCAGTACTGCAAGGGAAGTAAATTGAAAACTTGGCCCTTCCAAAACCTTGTATCCGGCTTCCGCAAAGGTTTTGTCAAAACCTCCATCAGTATTGATGCGAGCCAGTAGGGCGCCAGAGCCGGCCCATCCGCATACTGTGATTTTTCCATCCTGCACGACGATGTCATTAAACGAGCTGCGCACATTGAGTACTTCAGACAGGGACACGTAACCTGTTCCGTTAAACGACAGCTCTGGCTTACCGTCGTTATCAAAACACATCACCCGTGCGATAAGCCCTGTTGCTGGTTCAAACGCTGCGGAAATAACATAAATCTTGCCGTCTGCCACATGGACGCTGCGGCTTGACGAGGTGTTACCGAACTGCATGACTTCTGAGCTCAACGACTGATCAGAATCGATTTCAGAAGATGGGTTGATAAGCAAGATGCCGTCGTTACCGAAGCTATCGTCCAACTCCCCTTTATCGGTCAAGCGAACCAGGTAACTCGCCTGCGTCGACGCGCCGTCTCCCGCAACGTGGCGACCTACCGTTACAAGAATTTTGCCTTCTGCGCCACTGCCCAGATAGACGATTTGAAAGGGCGTTGTGCCTAAGCCGTCGCTGCCAGGGCGTGGGAGCCTGACGTGTTTGGTGCCAGCTAGGCCGAAACCATGATCAAGCGTGCCATCGCTCAAAACCCGAGTAAGGGAAAAATGCTCAGCTAGCACTGTGTCCTGTGACCAGCTGCTTCCCGCAATATAGATTTTGCCGTTGGGTGCTTCAGAAACAAGCTGGCCGTTAGTGATCATGAAATCGGCGTATTTCAGCACCAGTATTCCGTCTTTTAATGGCCCAAAATTCGGGTCGAGTTCACCGGGGTCGAGCTGCGATGCAGTCATTTTTCTCATCCTTTAATAAATAGATTATTTAACTTCAGCGAGTTTAATAAACGACGACAGCATTCAATTGCGGCTATCGATCATCCATATTCGCCAAGCTCAATCGTATTTAGCGAGACGTGCAGAATGCTGCCTACTGTCACATCTGATAGGTGAGGGCTTAGTAAAAGTTTAATTGCCTGTTTTCATTACAAAAAAAGCCCCGCCATTCACATGGCGGGGCTTTTGTTTTTCAGCAAGCGCTCACTCAGACCATCGGATCGCCAACGTGCAGGATCTTCATGCCGTTGGTGCCGCCGGTGGTGTGGTAGCTGTCGCCCTTGGTCAGGATGACCCAGTCGCCTTTCTGTACTACGCCGCGCTTGACCAGTTCGTCGATCGCCTTCTGGCTGACTTCGTTCGGCGCCAGCGAAGCCGGGTCGAACGGGATGGTGTAGACGCCACGGAACATCGCCGCGCGAGCCTGGGCTTCGCGGTGTGGGGTGAACGCGTAGATCGGCACCGAGGAACGGATGCGCGACATGATCAGCGGGGTGTAGCCACTTTCGGTCAGGGCGATGATCGCTTTCACGCCCGGGAAGTGGTTGGCGGTGTACATGGTCGCCAGTGCGATGCTTTCGTCGCAGCGTTCGAACTCTTTGCCGATGCGGTGGCTGGAGGTCTTGCTGGTCGGGTGCTTTTCGGCACCGATGCAGATGCGCGCCATGGCCTGAACGGCTTCCAGCGGGTACAGGCCAGCGGCGCTTTCGGCCGAGAGCATCACGGCGTCGGTGTAGTCGAGCACGGCGTTGGCTACGTCGGAAACTTCAGCGCGGGTCGGCATCGGGTTCTGGATCATCGACTCCATCATCTGGGTCGCGACGATCACCGCCTTGTTGTGGCGGCGTGCGTGCAGAATGATCTTCTTCTGGATGCCCACCAGCTCGGCGTCGCCGATTTCCACGCCCAGGTCACCACGGGCAACCATCACCGCGTCGGATGCCTTGATCAGGCCGTCGAGGGTTTCGTCGTCGGCCACGGCTTCGGCACGTTCGATCTTCGCCACCAGCCAGGCGGTGCCGCCGGCTTCGTCGCGCAGTTGACGGGCATATTCCATGTCGGCGGCGTCACGCGGGAAGGATACCGCGAGGTAGTCGACTTCCATTTCCGCAGCGAGCTTGATGTCAGCCTTGTCTTTTTCAGTCAGGGCCGGAGCGGTCAGGCCGCCACCGCGACGGTTGATGCCTTTGTGGTCGGACAGCGGGCCGCCGATGGTCACTGTGCAGTGCAGTTCGGTGGCCGTGGCAGTATCGACGCGCATCACCACGCGGCCGTCGTCGAGCAGCAGCTCGTCGCCCACGCCGCAGTCCTTGACCAGGTCCGGGTAGTCGATGCCGACCACTTGCTGGTTGCCTTCGGTCAGAGGATGGCTGGTGGAGAAGGTGAATTGATCACCGATCTTCAGCTCGATCTTCTTGTTGGCGAACTTGGCGATACGGATTTTCGGGCCTTGCAGGTCACCCAGCAGGGCGACGAAGCGGCCGTGCTTGGCGGCGAGGTCACGCACCAGCTTCGCGCGAGCCTTGTGCTCGTCGGGGGTGCCGTGGGAGAAGTTCAGGCGGGCGACGTCCAGGCCAGCCAGAATCAGCTGTTCGAGAACTTCCGGCGAGTTACTGGCCGGGCCAAGGGTAGCGACGATTTTGGTACGACGGACGGACATGCAATGACTCCTGAGTTCAAGCGCTGAGTGAGGCTACTACGCTCCGATGTTGTAGTCATTGTTCGTTTGCACTACTTATTTCTTTCTTTATTGAACCCTGCAACTTTGCGTCCGGTAGCCTGAAGATTTCCGACGATGGGCCGATACAGGGCACAAGACAGGAGATCCCCCATGCGATTCGTGCTCATTGCCGCCCTAGCCCTCAGCGTCACGGGCTGCACCCGTTGGTCGATGAACCATCATTTGAACAATGCCTACAGCGCCTATGACCGGGGCAATTGCGAGCAGGTGATGCTCGAGCTGTCCAAGGTCGAACGCGACAGCCGCGCGCGGCCTTACGTGTGGCCGGAAGTGTCAATGATGCGCGGTCAGTGCCTGGAGCGGCAGAAGATGTATATCGATGCGGTTCAGACCTATCAGTTCATCATGGCGTCTTATCCACAGAGCGAGTACGCCTACCGCGCCCATGCCCGCATTGAAACCCTGCAGAGCCTGGGCCACTATCCGACGCGCAGTGCGGCGGCGGTGCGTCCGACGCAGTTCTGATCACACTTGTCATCTATAGCTGGCCGGCCGGCGGTGGTGAGCTATAGTCGAATAAACCGGTTTAGAGCCTGGTTTCTAAATCGACGTAACACCTGTGATCGGCAGGAGTAAGCGGCAGCAGTTCATGGACTGTCGCACCGGGATCGGGGAGAGCGCGCCCATTGCCTGGCTTTTATTTGATAAGGGCAGGCAGGCCCGTTCCGAAGCATTAGTGCGGCCCTGCTTAAGGGTCTTGCTGGGCGAATTGCGCATGTTCACTGACCGCCGGATCGAGCGGCATCAACTGCCGTATTTTTTGAGAGTGTTCAACAGCGTCACCGACAAACCGATTGGCTTTCTGGGCAACGTCTCCGAAGACGGGCTGATGCTCATCAGCCAATTGCCGATGATGATCGGCGCGGACTTCGAATTGCGCCTGAAAATCCCCGCCAGCGACGGCATCTTGCAGATCATCGATGTGCAGGCGTGTTGTCTGTGGTGCCACGAAGACGCCACCCCCCACCATTACGACGCCGGGTTCAGCCTGCAACGGGCACCGCCGGAGTATGGGCAGTTGGTGGAGGCGTTGAAGCAGTATTTCAGTTTTCTGCCGTTGCCTGCCTCTGCATGAACGCACGGCTTTTTCTGTAGGAGCACAGCTTGTTGGCGATAGCGGTTTCGCACCTGCCATCGCCGACAAGACGTGCTCCTACAGGTCGGTGTTGCCAGCAATCTAGTGCCCGCAGGGACACTACCTCGGGCTGATCGTTTGTTAGTTATCCAGCGACTTCTCAGCCAGCAAATGAGCGCAAGTGATCAATTGCACCTACTAACAACCGTTCATCTGGACTGTCAGAATTTACAGTAGTCATGTAGAGGGCTTTCGATTTACTAATGATCGGAGTCTGTTGAAACTTCTAAAGCGGGAGATCGAAATGATAGAAGAGCAACCAAACAACGTTAAACCCTTGGCCAACGTCAATCCTCCAGACATCCTCAGTCCGGTTGTAGACTCATTTTATCGTTCACCCGTAAGAGCCAGCTTTAGGGGGACGGGTGGGCAGACCTCACCAGTTTTTTTTGAAAGCAACTTTTTCCCGAGTGGGGGGAGGGAAGAGGGACGGTTAGTAGGCAACAGTTTTACATACGACCAACCACTTAATCCGGGGCCCCATAAGTATGACTGCCGACTGTCCGGTGCCGCTGGACATGATTCCGACTATACGTTCATTGATTGGTTTTATGTACTGACCCCCCCTGAGTAAATGTTCTGATCTTCTCCTTCAGCAAGTATTTCAAACGCATTTACCGTTCGTCTGACTTGTCACAAGTGACAGGTGTAATGTTCCCATGGTTTCGCGTAAAAAAACCGCAAGCAATCGCTCTTCCGCTTTCAGGAGTATTTAGAGCGCACACCCTGGCCTGCTGGAGATTCATGATGAGCAAGGACTACTTTAACCCACCCCTCAAGCAACTTTTCGAGTTGGCACCAGGCACCCTCGACCACTCTATCCAGGTCAACTACGAGAGCTTTATCAACGAGGGCGGCACGGTTTTCGAGATGTTGAAAATGGGACGTCAGGGTGTGGTTGATGCGTTCGGACTGCACAGCCGGCAAGCACAAGTGCTGTTGGACAAAGCCATGAGTCTGGCGGTGTACACCGCTCGCGAATTTCGCGAGCAACGCCTGGTAAGGCCGGGACCTGCCAATCCACTGCATCGAACCGGTATCCGGGCGTTGGTGAAAACCCCCACCTTCGATGACTTGTTCGACCCTGACTGGGAAAATGCCAGCCCCTCACATAGCCCGGATTCGAGCATTTCCCCGGCGGCGTATTTTCTGCGGTTGGTGTTGCTGGCCCGGGATCTCGAGGCTCGCGCCAAGGGCGGTGCAGGGCTGATCACTTTCGAAACCCGGCGCCCGGATCTCATTCAGCTCGTCATTGATACAACCAGCATGTTTCAGATCAAACCAACGGTCACCTTGGTCAATGAAGTGCTGGAAAGCATCATCAGAACGTATCTGGCGACTGTATTGCAGCAAGATCAAGTCGTCGATGACACCTTGCTGGAAACACGTTTTCCGCATCGCTCGATGCCTTTCGAGTGGTATGCAGAACAATACAAGCTGGTATTGGCAGAAAACGAACTATCGTTGGGTGAAGTGGTGCGGTCCATCGATCTGAGCGCTCCCTACTTCAAACAGCCAGGCGCTCGCGGTGATCTTTCGGATATTGCACTTCATCAGTCTTGCAATATCGGGCCGCAAGGGCAGCGATTGTTGACCGAGAGTTTTGTTGCGCCCACCCAGGCGCAAAAATTCTACAAAGACAACTTTGGTACCTCTGAAGCGAACTTGCTGGATTCGGTGCACTTCTGCGCCCAGACCTCGATTGATGCGAACACATTGACCTCGTTGTTATCCATTGAAGAATACGCGCCGACACGCTCCGCGAATGTGGACACAGTGATAGTGCCGCGGGCGTCACCCAAGACCTTTGGTTCGGTCTTCATCAACTATGGTGACGCTGAAGCAATGGATCTGTCCGCTCCGGTCAGGGGAGGGACGCGAAAGTTTATCAATCACAGCCTCAACCGCTTTGACCGGATAAACCGCATGTTGCGTCTGAGCCGCTGGCTGAATCTGCCCCCAGACCAGTGTGATCGGCTGGTCATGGCCGCGTTCAATGCTGAGTCTCGGGGTGAAATCCTTGGTTCCGAAACCCGAAAGCGTGAGTTGGCAGCCAAGCCGTTCAGGATTAGCAACAATACTCTTCGAGCCATCGGCCTCTTCCAGGAGTTTCGTCTGCGGTTCGGGTGTACCGCAGAGCAATTTGGCGCACTGATTGATGAAATTTCCCCTTATGGGCGCGGTGAGGAACTTTCACAGTTCGACCGGATTTTCAACGTTCTGGCGTTGTTCGACACACCTTTGAAACTGGACGACGGCTTTTTCGCCATCGAACCGCAAACTCGCGCTGACAAGCGCACCGTCGATCAGATTTGCAGCAGCCTGGGCATCAACCAGGAGACCTGGCGCTATCTCGCACGCTTCGTAGCCAAGAGCTACAACCTGAGGGACGAACTGCAACGCAGCCTGCCCATACTTTCTTCCTTTTATCGCCTGGTATTGCTGGCGTCTTTTTTGCGCATCAGTTCAATAGAGCTGGCGGCATTGCTGGAAACCTTAAGTGAGAGGGGGGCAAGTGAGGTGCTCGAACGAGTACTCGGCGAGGCTCGTCTGGTGGTAACCGGCACCAGCGGTATCGGTGATGTACTGAGTGTGATGCATGCGGTGCAATCGTGCGTGCAATGGGCACAGGAAAATAACGTGAGCGTGCCTTGGCTGGTGCAGCATGTGGCCCCTGTCATTGCCCCCCCCATGGCAACCGAAGCGGACATTGTTTTGCTGCAAGAGATTCACACCCGATTGCAGCCGGTGCGGCTTACCGAGGAGGCGCTTCAAGCGGCGGGCGTGCCACAAAGTAACGACATGGATGCGCAAGGTTGGCTGTCGCTGCTTGATCAGTTGGTAGATCGCGATGGCCTGGTGTGGAACCTTCCCAACGACGAGAACGATTACGATCGGGCCGTTGCGGAGATTCAGGCGGCGGTGATGTTGGCAGATGTTCCGCAAGCCGATGTCGATCGGGTGCGCACGGTCATTCTGGCGCTGGTGCTGCAGGCCAGGGATGCCCAATGCGCAGTGGTCCAGGAAAGTTTGTCGGTGTATTTGAGCCTGTCGCAGGACCTGATACTGCCACTGCTCAAATGGGTCAACACGGGCGGCGTCTACCTGTTGCTGATGGAGACCACTCGGGCCCTGGGCGCGGTCACTTCAGGCGCCGAGAAGGTCAATGTCGGTGATGATGTGCTGAACCTGCTGGCGCACCTGATACGGCGAGCCGAAGTCGTTRCAAAACTTTCGTTGAGCTCGGCGATGCTGGTGGCTTTGACCGCTCGACAGAACTGGATGTGGTTCGGTCTGAGGAATCCAGACGAACTTACCCTTAACACGTTGTATCAACTGACGCTTTTTCAGCGAGCTGTTACACACGCCGGGCAGCCTGCCGAAAAACTCTTGCATTACATGGAACTGGTCAATGGGCTTCCGGCCGTCCTGACGCCGGAGGATATGCGGCTGATTCGTGATTCAGCGGCAACCCAGCTGGCTGATGTCCTGAAGTGGGGTGTCAGAGAGGTGCTCGAGTGCATTCTCTATCTGGTCCCATCGATGCCGATCGTCCGTGATCTGACAACCCTGGACACGCTGCTGCGCATTCGTGAGCTTGCGACCCGCAGTGGGCTGGATGCAAAGGCCATTATTCGATTGGGGGCACTCACGCCCGAAAGCGACAAGCATGCCTGGCGCAACGCAGCAGAACACGTGCTGGAATGTTTGTCCGAGTCAGCGGTTCAAGGGCAATCTCAGGAAGTCGGTGAGATGGGACAAAGCGTGACGTACGAAATCAGGTGCATCAACGACACCCTGATTGCCAATGTGGCCAATCAAGTCGCGTTGATCGAACTCACGTTGCGTGATCTCACCAACCAGGTTTTGCGCAACATTACGGTGTCCTGGAGTTGTGATCGTCCGGGGTTGCTGGAGGAAACGTCCACTACCGATCATGAAGGCCGTGCGGTGATTCGCTTCAAACCGGAAAAGGGGCCGTGGATGGGGGCGGTGCAAGTCAAAGGCACCTACGGCCTGGCTCAAGTGGTTTATGCACCGAAAATCATTGTCGATTGTGACGAACTCTCCCTGGGCTTTTCTCTGGATAGCACACCGGATCCCGAGCTCGACGATACCTTTTTGGCTGGCGGCAGTGCTTTCTTTTCGGTGTATGTCGGTCTTGCAGACCGTTACAACAATCCTGGTGTTGGACGAGCGGTAGCGTTTGCCGGGCGGGGTGTCGTCGCGGATCCTCTGTTAGCGATCACTGACGAAGCAGGTATCGCCAGAACCAGGGTCAGAAGCATTGAACCTGTGAGTGAAGCGAGCCTGGTCGCCAGTTATAGCACCAAGGATTCGTTGGTCATCAACAACATCACCTTTGTCGACAACCCTGCTATCAAACTTCTTGAGGTGGTGTCGATGGCTGTTGTCGGGGAGCCGCTGGTGCTTCGTTGTCATGTGGTGGGGCTAGGCAAGCAACCGTCGCCGGGTGTGGAGGTCGAGTTGTATTCCGATGCCGGACAAGAGCCGATCGGCACGGTTACCACTACGCAAGACGGTATCGCGGAATTTACCGTGCAGGGTATTGAAGCAGGAAAACACACTTACATCGCCAAGGTAACAATGGACGAGCAGCGACTTGAAGTCGACGTGGTCAGCGCAGCGGTGATCCACGGAGAGTCAGCAGAGTATCTCTATCCGGTGGCGGGTGCGGGTACTCCGACCTTGTTGTGGGTAACGGTCAGGGAGGAGGCACATAACCAGGCCAGGCTGATTGCCAACTGTCCGATCTGGTGGAGTGTCACAGGCCCGAATGGCACACCATCAACACCGGTCAACTTTCCAACCGACGCCTCGGGGCGTTCGACCTATCCCTTCGAGGCCGATGCGGCAGGCGACTATGTGGTGACCGCCATTCGCAAGGCTACTGAGGACAAGCGCACCTTCACTCTTCAAGTGGTGCCGGCCATTGACTGGACGTTCACGTTGACCGACACGACGACGCGAACTGTTGTCAGTCACGCGACCGCCAAAGAGCCGCTGGCGTTTATCAGAGGTCGAACCTACAGGCTCGATATCGAGTTGCCGGGCTCGGTCGATCTGAAAGACGCCCGTGCGATGCTGGCCTGGAGCAGTGAGTTCTCGGCGAAAGGGCTGGGAATGATGTTCGACCCGCCAACCGGTGCCTACGTGGTAATCGGCGAAGACAAAATCCTCAGCTGGAACATCGACTGCAGGGATCTTCGTAACGGTAGCTTTGATCTGACTTTTTATTGTAATCGGCTCAATCAGCGACTGGTGTTGCCTGGTCGCCTGGATGCACCACCACCGGTTCTGGTGTATCCCGTCAATGGCGATAAGGTGGAGGTTCAACCGCTGCTCAACGGTAGGGGCAGCCCATCGGCCCAGATTTATGTATTCGAAGGTCGGGAGGGGTCGCTGCTGGCCAGGACCAGCGTGGGCAATGATGGTAAGTGGTCCGTGAGGACTACCGAGCCGCTGTCGACAGGGCCGCATGTGTTTTCGGTCAAGCAGCGACACATCGACACAACTGAGGCGTGGGCACCGGATGTGCGCGTGAATGTTGATGGCCGCTTTGTTGAAAAGGTAAAAATTATCAGTCCGCTCTCGAAAAGCACCGTCAAGGTCGGGACCTGGATCGAGGGGGTGGGCATGCCAGGTGTTGAGGTGCGCATTGTCAAAGCGGGATCGGAAATCACTATTTATGCCCAGGGAATGGTCGGTGCAGAGGGTCGCTGGCGAGTTCAGTTCAAATCAAACTTCGGACCAGGCACTTACTCGTGTGGCACAGCATTTTATGTTGAAGGCGAAAGAGTGTCCGATTGGGTGCTGCCGGCCTATGAGTTGACGTTTATTGCCAGAGGCTAAAAGTGTTAACGGGTGCTAAAAAAGGAACAGTTGTCATCAGGTGATGCCGGCGGTATCGCCGCTTTGAAGTTTTCTTTTTGAATATTCAGCTGTGTCTCTATTGCTGGCACTGCCGGGCGCATGCTGCATTCTAGGAGCGTAAAAAGTGAATAACTCCATCATTGGCACATTGGAAGAAAGTCGCTGCATGGCCTTGGCAGATTTTTATCTTGGGCAAGTTGCACCGAATCAGGATGTCACTAAACCGCTCAATCTGACATCCCTCGATGACTTGTATCACTACTTGTTAWTGGACAGTCAGGTWGGCCAGGAACTSGAAACKTCKCGGCTGGCTGAAGCCATTGCKTGCCTYCAACAATACATAGGCGCTGTGTACAGCGGTCTGGAACCCGGCCACACAGAAGAGTTTAGTAACGACGAATTGGTAGCGTGGCATCAACGCTATTGCAATATCAGTGACTGGGCCGGTTATCAGATGCTTCTCGATTATCCGGAAAACTGGATAAACCCGACATTGCGTCTGCGCAAATCCGATTCGTTCAAGGAGTTGGAGAACAACCTCGGGCAAGCCAGTCTCAGCGATGCAGCCGTGCAGATGGCCCTGTTCGAGCATTTGAAGGGTTTCGAAGAAGTGTGCAATCTCGATCTGATATCGGCGTATATCGACAGTATCGACAGTGCGGGAATTGCGAAGGGACAAAACTTCAAAAATGCCGATTACTACTTTATTGGCCGGCAAAGGGTGCAGCCATTTGGCTATTTCTGGCGCAAGGCCCATGTCGAATTAAACACCGCAAGCAAATTCCTCGACCCCGCAGCCTGGACCGAGTGGAAGCCCATCGGCATTCCCGCCTCGGCAACCGTGTTGGCGATGCGGCCGGTATTTTTTGCCGGGCGCTTCATGGTGGTTCAGGTCGAGGGCGAGAAAGCGCCGGACCGCAAGGATAAGGACAACGAAGGCAACGAGGTTATCGTGCAAGGTACGTGGCAGGTTGAGGTCAAACTCTCTTACCTTGCCGTGAACGGAGTATGGTCGACACCCGTGAGTCTTGGGAAAAAGGAATTTGCCAAGGCGTCCGAGGCATCTTCTCGTTTGGTAGCCGTGACCTATACCGGTACCAGAAAAGACGTAGATGATCTTTTGGCCGTGTGTTTTACCACAACAGACTTGTCTTCCGGGCAGATGGCCGCCGCCGAGGATGAGAAAGAGCACGGATGGATCTTTGCGGCAAGAAATGCATTGTTTGAACCAAAAGTTCCAAATATTGCAAGCCTGAAAGTATTGGCCAATCAGCGTTTCTCCAATCAGTCTGGTTTGCAACATAAACTGTTGCTCAGCGAAGCGGCAGTACTGACGCAGGCGCTTGTGCCAGCTCCAAGTGTTGCAGCCGTTGGAGATACCCGAAATGGGATACTGAGCAAATTTATCTCAACGAATATCAACTTCAGCAGCCGACAAACCATGGTTGATGGCGTATTGGCAACAACTAACGTATTGCAGGTGCAAGGTGTTTGTGATCTCACCCGGCCAGAGTTCGATTTGAAAGACATTGTCATTGTCGTGAAAGATGATGTGGGATCGTTTGTTACGTATTTCGAAATCTCCAGGGTTGGCACCAAAGGCATTAAGTTGACCTGTTTCCGTCATTCATTAACTGGATTTGATTTTTCTTTATGTCTTGATGATTTGAATGGCAAACCCGTCGTGATAGAGACTTTCAAAGCAGCTGAGTTTAGTATGGCTGGCTTATTATTGGTATCTGTTCGCAAGAATGTCATGCTGACACCTCAACAACTGGCAACGTTGTCGCTACTTCAGCCCAGTCACATCAGAGGTGGTGCCGGATTTTCAGTCTTGATTGGTGGTGTCTACAAATCGTTAACCAATAGCCAAAACAAGCTTTCGGTGTTTAAAAAGCCCGAGATCGTTGAGATGGCTTTGAAAGTTATGGATGGCGCAACGGTTGTTCCGGGCCATTGGGAAGAAACCAGCGAGTTGAAGGGCTGGTTTCAAACGCCCTGGATTGAATATCGCTGGACGGGCAACGCTGTTGGCAAAAAGCTGAGTGTTGTATGGGGCGAGAGTGCTGACGGTCGTTATGGCCGTGACCGCTATGACATCGAGATCAAACAAGTACCCAATGCCAGCAATGTACCGCTGATCAGCAAGCAGGTCACAGGTGCTCAATTTCTTGATGTTCGGCCATTGGGTATCACCGCTCTGCCATGGATACGGCTCAACTCGCTGTTCGGACCGGAGCTGGTGGCCAAGGCAGCGATTTCTATCGACGAAGTATTGTCCCGGGCGACCCAAGACACCCTCGAGCCTTCACCAACGGGTGTCAATGCGCCAAAAATACCCATCGATTTCAACAGCGCCCACGGCACCTTTTACTGGGAGCTGTTCTTCCATCTGCCGTTCCTCGTCGCCCATCGTCTATGCGAGGAGCGCAACTACCATGAGTCGCAGCGATGGTATCAATACATATTCAACCCGCATATCCGGACGCCACGCCCGGGAGAAACGGACCCCAGCGAGCGCTATTGGCTGTGCCGCCCGTTGCTGGAGCAAGGCGATATCGGCTTTGAAGCCAAGGGGCTGGTGGACCCTGACGCCATTGCCTTTTCGAAG
Organism: Pseudomonas sp. P4_C3; assembly: GCF_056402075.1. Classification (NCBI taxonomy): domain Bacteria; kingdom Pseudomonadati; phylum Pseudomonadota; class Gammaproteobacteria; order Pseudomonadales; family Pseudomonadaceae; genus Pseudomonas; species Pseudomonas sp. P4_C3. The sequence continues at coordinate 77,324 of NZ_JBFUIC010000006.1, read as the reverse complement.
CGGATTCACTATCGCAAAGCTATTTTCATGGGTTATGTGCGCTGCATCATTGCCCATGCCGATGCGCTTTATCGGCGGTTGACCCGCGACAGCCTGGTGGCGGCGAAACTGCAATACGTGCGCGCCTTGTCGCTGATGGGCCCGGCACCCACAGCAAAAGCCATGAGCCACTGGAAGCCACAGTCGGCATTCGACATTCTCAAGCCCAACGCCGAAAAAACCGGTGTCTCGTCACTGGAGTCATTCGCACGATCACTTGAGGTCGACGTCGCGAATCTGCCGGCGCGAGTGGAGGGAACGCCAGATTTCGAGATGTTGGGACTGGAGGATGTCCTTCGCCCCTTCACCAACGATCAACTGCTGGAGACCTGGAAGTACATCGATGAGTGCCTGTGGAACATGCGGCATAACCTGACCATCGATGGCAAACCGATGATGCTGGCGCTGTATGCCCCACCGACCAATCCACTGGATTTGCTGCGGGCCCAGGCGGGTGGTTCTTCGGGGGCAATGCGCAATGCGGGGGGGTGGAAGAACATTCCGCATTATCGTTTCCGTACCTTGCTATCCACAGCGCAAAACGCGGTGCAAACCCTTATCGGGTTTGGTCGGGAGGTGCGTCAGTTGATGGAACTGCGTGATCGTGGACAGCTTGAGGAACTGCAGCAGAGCCATGTCATTGCATTGGGGGCGCATGCCAAAACCATTCAGGAGGAAACCATCAAGCAATTGGAGGCCTCACTGGAAGGATTGGAGCAGAGCCAGGCCATGATTCAAGAGCGGGCTGATCACTATAAGCAGCTCAATGGTCACTGGTTGCTCGCGCCGGAAATTGCAGGGGATGTCGCCGCACTGACCGGCAAGATATTGGGGGCAGCAGCCATTATTCCTCATGCTGTCGGGAGTGTTATCAATGCAGCTATCAAGGAGCAAGCGCTCGCTGGACCAGTAGGTCCGTTTCCCGCGGGATTGGTAGGTATAGAGGGAGGTGAGCGTGGGGAACCCCTCAAAGCAGTAGGCACGGGACTGACGATCGGTGGYGCATTACTGTATGCGGCGGGTGAAGCTTCGCAACGCGCTGCTTTTTACCATCGCCGAGGCGAGGAGTGGAGCTTTGCCGAAGCCCAGGCCAACAGCGAATTGCTGGTCCTCAAGGAACAGCTCACCGCCCAACAGCACACCCTCAATGCCGCCAGAGCCAGCCTGGCGCAAACACAAAAAGCCAATGAACAGGCCCAGGACATTTACTCGTTCTACAAAACCCGGGCCACCAACGTTGAACTCTACCGCTGGTTGCTCAGCCAGATGGCCACGCTGTACTTCCAGGCCTATGACGCCGTGGTGGGGTTGTGTTTGAGCGCCGAAGCCAGTTGGCAGTACGAGATGGGCGACTTCGACACGCAGGTCATTCGACCCAATGCGTGGATGGATCACCGCCATGGCCTGAGCGCAGGCGAATCGATGCTGCTTGACCTGCTGCGTCTGGAGCGCATGTTCCTTGAACGTAACGAGCGTCGGCTGGAACTGACCAAGACGATTTCCCTGCGTCAGCTGTTCGAAAAAGGGACTCCGACAAAAAACTGGGCGTCGGTAATAACCGATATCAAGAAAGGCAAACTCGATTTCGAGTTTTCCCAGCGGTTGTTCGACAGTGACTACCCCGGCCATTACTGCCGACAGATAACCACCGTCGCACTGTCTCTTCCGGTGGTGCTCGGCCCTTACCAGGATGTTCGCGCAATCCTGACGCAGACCGGCAGTACCACGGTGTACAAAGCCGATGTTGACTCGCTTGAATACTTGTATGGCGACAAGGGCCAAATACCTCCCGCTGGTATTTTGCTCAATTTGCGTAGCAACCAGCAGGTGGGCATCAGCCACGGCCTGGATGATTCCGGTGTTTTCCAGTTGATATTTGGTGATGAACGCTACCTTCCGTTTGAAGGCACTGGCGCGGTTTCGCGTTGGCGTCTTGAGTTGCCACGATCCACAACGTCGGAACAGGAAAAGCTGATCGACAGCCTGACGGACATCATTGTGCAAGTGCGTTATCTCGCCAAAGTCGGTGGTACGGCTTACACCGAGGCGGTTCTGGATAAATTGGATGATTGATGGTGGAGCGCCCCTGAAAATTATTGGGGGCGCATGTTGGCAGGAACCCGAGTCGCGTTAGGTGGACTTGGGGAAGATTGATCAATCGAGGTGAATGCATCATGAGCGACGACGAAATCAGAGGCCGAAATTTTATCTTGCACGGACGATTTTCCTCGGGTTGGAATACCCCGTGGAAACATAATGGGACGGGCGCAGCCAGGACATTTGCCGATCCTGATTATGGTAACTATTTGATGATGAACGGCAGGGCGATCGTTGCTCAGGTATTCGACACCGCCGTGTTTACCGACGCGCAGATGGAGGGGGCGACGTATCGAATAGCCTTTCAGTATGAAAACCTTGGGGAAGGTGGAAACTCCAAAACCCTTATAAAAACCGGCACTGGCAAGCAAATCCCTATTGATCTAAGTGGAAAACCTCCCAGCAAGCCGCTGGCCGACTGGAACCCCTTTGAGTCTTTTGCGATCAACGACGTAGTGGCAGCGGATAAAACTATCGATGTGGAGTTGCATGGATCCGACTTGGGGGGATCGCAAGGGCTGCGTATAACTGATGTCGACGTGCAGTTGCATCTCGTGCCTCTCCAGCTGGAACGCATTCAGCTCGACGACAAGGTGTATGAGGGACAAACCTTGGTAGCTGTGTAACGTAAAGCAGGGGAGGACCGAGCCATTGTTTGTCAGTGCAAAGCCTCAGCAAAACAGTGGATACGCTTTCATATCGTGCCTGCTTTTTTCCAGCTCAAGTATCGCGTGACCAATGTTGGCCCTAACCTGTCTGGTCGCGCATCCACTACCGAAACTCCATGAGCACTCAACCGCTCATGGAGTTCGGCTCTCGCATTCAACCAGTCCACCGTCCCGCAATAGCTCAACGCTTCGGACCAGGTTTGTACCGGCGCCTCTCGCAGACTGTCGAGTACCCCTTCTTTCAGGCTTGCCACCAGAACCCGATGTTGCTTGTTCAGCCGGTTAACGGCCGTGATGAGTTCTTCATCATCTTCATCCCGCAGATTAGTCATTAGCACCACCAACGCTCGACGCTTTTGCCGGGCCAGTAATTGGCTTGTAGCGGCTTGATAATCGGCGCTGCGTTGTGTGCTGTTCAGGTTGTAGACCCTGTTGAGCAAGACGTTTAGTTGGTTGATGCCTTTCACCGGAGCGAGATAACAGGGCTGATCGCTGGCGAAGGTACTCAGCCCCACCGCATCGCCCTGACGCAATGCCACGTAGCTCAGCAACAGACAGGCATTGAGCGCGTGATCGAAATGCGCCAGTTCGCCGTCCTGGCTGCGCATGCGTCTACCGCAATCGAGCATGAAGATAATCTGCTGGTCGCGCTCATCCTGATACTCACGGGCAATCGGCATGCGCTGACGGGCAGTGGCTTTCCAGTCGATCTGGCGCAGGCTGTCGCCCTCGCGAAATTCGCGCAATTGATGGAATTCCAGGCCCAGACCCCGTCGTTGTTTCTGACGTACGCCGAGCTGGCTGAGCCAGTTGTCCACCGCCAGCAGTTGGCCACCGTAGAGGCGGGCGAAGTCGGGGTAGACGCGGGTGTGGTCGGTCACGCTGAGCAGACGTTTGCCGGACCACAGGTCCAATGGGCTTGGCAGGTTGATTTCGCAGCGTTCGAAGCTGAAGTGACCGCGCTTGAGCGGGCGCAGGCGATAGCCAACCTCGCTGTGCTGGCCGGGCTGAAGTTCGACCGACAGGGGAAGGTTTTCGAAGCTCAGGCCGTTGGGCACATGGTCGAAGATCTGAATGTTCAGGGGGTGGGGGAAGTCATGCACGACTTCCAGTCGCACTTCACTCCAGCGACCGAGCGCCAGGCTGCCGGGCATTTGTCGTCGTACACGGGGGGAGGGCAGGCGTTGGAGGCGGATGGCGTCGAGTATTGCCAGTGCCAGCAGCGCCAGCAGCAATCCCCAGTTGATCGACAACAGGCTTGAAGGAACGGCGACGTCCAGCGCCCGCAATGCACCGAGCACGATGCCGATGACCAGCAGCAGTGCCAGCCAGATCAACAGCAGGCGCGAGGGTTTCATGGTGTAACACCGTGCAGCCAGATCAAAAGATCGCAGCCTTCGGCAGCGCCTACAGGTGCACACCTTCGACGTAGGMGCTGCCGAAGGCTGCGATCTTTTATCCGGACCACGACGTTCAAACCCGTGGCGCCGGTACTTGGTCGAGCAGTTGCCGCAGCACGTGATCTACATCCAGCCCTTCGATATCCAGCTCCGGCGCGATGCGTACGCGATGGCGCAGCACCGCCAGCGCGCAGCCCTTTATGTCATCCGGAATCACGAACTCGCCACCGCGCAACAAGGCGCGCGCCCTAGCACATCGCACCAGTGCAATGGACGCCCGAGGCCCGGCGCCGAGGATCAGGCCGGGCCAGTTGCGGGTGGAGCGGGCCAGGCGCACGGCGTAATCGAGCACCTGATCGTCCAGCGGCAGGTCGCTGGCGATGCGTTGCAGGGCCAGTACATCCTTGGCCTGCAACAACGTGCGCATCGGTTGGACATCGAGCATGTCGGCCCGGGTCGAGCGGCTGACCTGACGGACCATGTTCAACTCTTGTCCGGCGTCGGGGTAATCCATGCGCACCTTGAGCATGAAGCGATCCAGTTCGGCCTCCGGCAACGGGTAAGTGCCTTCCTGTTCGATAGGGTTTTGCGTGGCAAGCACCATGAACGGTTGCGCGATGGGCAGAGCACGACCTTCGAGGGTGACTTGCCGCTCCTGCATGGCTTCGAGCAGCGCTGCCTGGGTTTTCGCCGGGGCGCGGTTGATCTCGTCGGCCAGTAGCAGGTTGGTGAACAACGGGCCCTTGCGCAGTTTGAATTGCTCGGTCTGCAAGTCATACACGGCATGCCCGGTGACGTCGCTGGGCATCAGGTCCGGGGTGAACTGGATGCGCGCAAACTCACCGCCGAAGCAGCGGGCGAGGGCGCGCACCAACAGGGTCTTGCCCAAGCCCGGTACGCCTTCGAGCAGCACATGGCCGCCGGCGATCAGCGCCGTCAGGACGTCGTCGATCACGCTGTCCTGGCCGATCAAGGCTTTTTGCAACTCATGGCGTACGGCCTGGGCCAGGTGGCTGGCACGCTGACGTTGTTGAGTGGCATGACTCGCTGCGTCGGGCTCGATCGGTTGACTCATAGGGCGTTCCTCAAGGATTGCAGATGGGCGACCTGACGGCTGAATTCAACGCTGGTAAGTCGTTGCTTCGGTCGCGGGCTCATGGCCTGGCTGATAGCGCGTGTGGGTTGGCCGGTCAGGCGCGCGAGCACTAGCCATTGTTCGGCAACGGCGAGTTGTTCAAAGCCGGGATGGCGACGCCGCATGCGCCGCAGGATGTCTTGCTGCAAGGCTTGCAGCAGGCCGGCCTGACCGTTGCGACGCAACAGGAAGTCGGCACTGGCGCGCAGGTGCTCCTGCAGTTGCCGGCGTGCTTTCGGCGCCGGTTCCAGCAATGGCCCCTGACGCACACCGAAGTGCCAGAAACCCAGACCGATCAAAGCGAACAACGCGACCAGCGCCTGGGGAAAATAACGCAGCAGCAAGGTCGGCAGGCTGTCGTGATCGGTATTGAAGATCAGCGTCACGCGGGTGTCGGCGGTCAGGTACCAGAGCAGCCAGGCATTGTCGTACTGGTCGATGGCCGGGGTTTTCCACAAGTCGGCATCGGTGACCACGATGATCGAGCCGAGACCGTAACCGAGCTGCATCATGTGTGTGGCCCCGGCGCTGTTGGCCCAGGCCTGGGCGAGGTTTTTCGGGTCTTCGAGATGGAACGCGGTATCGAAACCTGCATAGGCCGGGGCGTCTTCGTTTTCCAGATAGAGCTTGGTCAGTTCCGGGTACGGATCTGCGCCGACATTGGGTGGCGCTGCCTTGAGGTCCTTACTCAGGGACTGGTGCAGTTGCACCCGATCGAGCAGCAGATCATTGCTATGACCGCGTTTTTCATCCCACAGCGCTTCGGCGACGAACAGAAGCCGCCCGCCGGCCCGGGTCCAGTTCAGCACCTGGTCGATCTGTCGTGGGGTCATGTTGTAGCGCTCTGCGAGCAACAGCAGGCTGTGTTGATGCGGGTCGAGGCTGGGCAGGATGTCGAGGCCATTGGCGTGGTCGACGCTCAGGCCTTGCTTGCGCAGGAACAGCTCCGCCGCCAGATATGGGTTGGCCCTGGCTTCGGGGGCGGGACCGTGGTCGATGTCGGTCTGGTAGGGGGTTGCCTTGAGGTACAGATAAACACTCAGCGCTGCCAGCAACACGGCGATCAACACCCCGGTTATCGACCCCCAGCGCCGATTCAACGGACAACCTGCGAGCCGAACAGAACGCGCCAGCCGTTACACAGTTCCTGCTGCACCTGAGCGGGCGGCAGGCGATGACCGTAGGCCATGTTTTGCCAGTGCCCGGTCAGGTTTTTGCTATAGGCCAGCAAGGCCGGTTGCTGTAATAGTTCGATACGCTGAAGCACTTGGCCTTCAGTGTCGGCGGACTTGAGCGCGATGTTGAAGTCGTGCAACAGACGGCTGAGCAGGGCACGATAAAGCAAACCAAGCGCTTCACGTGGATGAGTCTGCCAAAGACTTTCGGCGTGGGCGGCGATGTCGGCGGGCAGGGATTCGGGCTTGAGGTCCATGCCGAATGCCTGCTGCGGTAATAGCCCCGTGGCTTTGTTGACGGGGATCGGTCGGAGGCTGACGAACGCCTGCAACCAGTCGCGATAGCGCCAGATCAACAGGCCGACGGCACCCATGACGATGCCCCACAGCACGATTTCAATCAGGGTCGCCAATGCCCCGAAGCGTTGCCCCTCGAACAGCTTCAACAGCGCCTTCAACCATTGCAGTGTCTTGCCATCGTCCGCGGCTTCAGCACTCGGTTGCTCTTCGCCAAAGCGGTAGCGCGTCACCGTTTCCCGGTTCTTGAAGGGCGGCTGCTCGAGGATCGACTTGATGCTGTCCCTGGAGGCCTGGCTGGTCAGGGGCTGGTCCAGTAGGCGCGGGCTGTCGGGTGAGATGGCCGGATCGGCGGCCCATAGGCTGTGGGTGGTCGACATCTGCAAAATCACGGCGATCAACAGGACAGCGCCTGCACTGACGAGGCGTTGGCGCATTCGGCGGAACACCAGTTCGATATCCCAGGCCTCCAGCACGGTGCGCCGGTTCAGGTACAGACTGAAACCGCAGGCGACATAGATCGGTTCCCAGACCACCAGCACCAGTGCATAAAAGGCGTTGGTCAGGTGTTCCAGCCAGAGCCAGTCGTGGGTGGCTGCCGAGATCAGCGACTGCCAGCTCCAGTCGAGCGCGACCTGCTGTGGCAGGAGCAGATAGAACAGCACCATCAAGCCGATCCACAACGCGCCTTCCAGGTGCGCGCCGATGATCGTCAGCCAGCGTGCGGTGCCGGCGTCCCGCTGCAACAGCACCTGTAGACGCTGCTGCCGTTGCTGGCCGTTGAGCCCTTCGAGTTGCACCACCGGCATCACGAAACTGCGGGGYAAACTCAGGCGTCGCCAGGTCAGGCTGGCCAGCAATTGCGGTTTGAGCAGGCGTGGCCATTGGCGCAGGGCCTGCTTGAGCGTGGGCGTTTCACCGAACATGGCTTGGGACAGGATGTATAAGGGCAGGCGTTCGAACGCCGGCTTCAGCCACCAGAAAATGAACACGGCGAGAGAGGGCGAATCCCAGAATCCCCAACTGAGCAGCACGAAAATGGGCAAGGTGACCATGGCCCAACTGGTCATCAACAGGCGTCGGTGGCGCTGGCTCTGGAGCACGCCGAGGTCCAAGGCTTCCCAGGTCGAGCGCGGGCGAATCACCACAGTGGCGTCACTCAGGCGCATGGCGGCGACGTCCGGCAAACACGAGATAAACCACTACCAGCAACCAGAGCGCCGCGCCAACCAGGTACTTGGTCTGGTGTGAAGGGGCGCTCATTGACGACCAATAGGCTTCGATAAACGCTGCGATCAACAGAAACAGCATGACTCCGCAGACCAGCAGCACACTCTTGCGCGCCGCCAATCGCAAGGCCTCGGCGCGTGGCAGGCGCCCCGGGGCGACCAACGCCCAGCCCAGCTTCAGGCCGGCGGCACCGGCCAGGGCAATGGCGCTGAGTTCGAATGCTCCATGGCCGATCACGAATGACCAGAAGGTTTGCCCGTAGCCGACATAGGTCAGGTGCCCGGCCACCGCACCGATCATCAGGCCGTTGAAAATCAGGAAAAACACGCTGCCCAGGCCGAACAGCAAACCGCTGGTGAAGGTCTGAAAGGCAATGCCGATGTTGTGCATGATGTAGTAGCCGAACATCGCCCAGTCCTCACTGGCGGCTCGTTCCGCCGTGCGCCCGAGGTGACCGGCAACGGGGTCGTACATGCTTTGCATCTCGCTGACCTGCTCGGCGGGGATCAGGTTGTAGACCAGGTCCGGGTACAGGTACACCAGCAGCGCGAAACCGGCCAGGCTGGTAAAGAACATCAGGTTGGCGGCGAGGACGAAACGCCACTGTTCGCGCACCAGTCGCGGAAAGTCGGCCAGGATGAATGCCAGCACGTTGGCGCCCAAACGGCTGCGATGACGGTAAAGCTGTTGGTGTCCGCGCAGCACTTGTTGCTGCAGGGAGTCGATCAGGAAACTGCTGTAGCCACGCTCCCGGGCCAGTGCCAAGTGGTGGCAGAGGCGTCGGTAGTCCTTCGGGAAGCTGCCGGCGTCGGTGGCTTTCCTGTCGTGCTCCAATTGCTCGAGCAGGTGAGTGAACTGTTCCCATTCGGCCTTGTGCCGGCTTTCAAAAAGGCTTTGCTTCATGTCGGCCCCAAAAAGCCGCGGGCGATACCGTTGAGTTCGGTCACCGCCTGCGGGGGCTGGACTTGCAATGGTTGGGCGAGGATCGCGGCCAGTTCATTGACCCGCGCTTCGGAGAGTTCGCCCTGGCGCTCGGCAAACCCGATGATGGCCCTTTGCTCGGTGAGTGTCAGGACAAAGGCCGGGCGGCGGGGTTGGGCTTCGGGGAGTTCGGGGCGGGCGTGCGTTTGTTCGCGGTAGATCACCAGGGTCCCGGCGGCGATATCGCCGAGACGCTTGAAGTGGGGATGTTGCAGGCAACTGATGGCCCCGAGGAAGTAACCGAAGGGCAGCAGGTCGACAACGCGCAACAGGTTTCGCAGCAGCGACGCGGACCAGCCAACCGGGGTGCCATCGTCGTGCACCACCTGCAGCCCCATCCATTGCTTGCCCGGCGAGCGGCCGTGGTTCAGTACCTCGAACAGCACCATGTACCACCAGCTCACCACGAACAGCAGGATCGACCCGATCCCGGCACCCAGTTTGCCCAGCATCGCCAGTGCAATGAACAGCAAGCCCAGGACCAGGCCGCGCAAACCAAGATCGATGGAGAAGGCCAGCGCACGGACCATCAACCCGGCCGGGCGCAGTGGCAGGTCGACGCCCTCCGGCGTTTCGACCTGGTACCGCGTATCCAGCGGCGGTGACAGCGGCACATTCCCTGGCAGTGCTGTGGTCTCGAACATGGGCAACCTGATGATGTGGCCTGGATCGGGATTCTGTGTCTATCCGATGCTAGCAGCCTATGCGGGGGGAAACGACATAACTATGTATTGCATGCTGAGTCGCGCAAGGTGCTTGAATGACAAGACTACTGGCCGGGGAAGGAGGTGAACGCCTAGACTTTGCCGATCTTCAGTTCAGGAATCGCCCGTGACCTCCATCTTCTGGTACGACTACGAAACCACTGGCATCAATCCCCGTTGCGACCGTCCGTTGCAAATGGCCGGCCTGCGCACCGACTTCGATCTCAATGAAATCGACGCGCCGGTCAATCTTTACTGTCAGCCCAGTGACGACATCCTGCCGCATCCGGCCGCCTGCACCATCACCGGAATCACCCCCGGGCAACTGCAGGCGCAAGGCTTGAGCGAAGCCGATTTCATGACCCGGGTGCATGCGCAGCTGGCCGCGCCCGGCACCTGTGGCGCGGGGTATAACACCTTGCGTTTCGACGACGAGATGACCCGCTACAGCCTGTACCGAAACTTTTTCGACCCCTATGCGCGGGAGTGGCAGGGCGGCAACAGCCGCTGGGACCTGATCGATGTGGTGCGCGCCGCTTATGCCTTGCGCCCCGATGGCATGGTCTGGCCGACCGATGACGAGGGGCGGGTCACGCTCAAGCTTGAACGCCTGACCGCTGCCAACGGCATCGACCATGGCAATGCCCACGAAGCGCTGTCGGACGTTCGCGCGACGATCGCCCTGGCGCGCCTGATACGGGAAAAACAGCCAAAGTTGTACGACTGGCTGTTTCAACTGCGCAGCAAGCAAAAAGTCATGGACCAGATACGCCTGCTGCAACCGCTGGTGCATGTTTCCGGGCGATTTTCGGCCGCGCGCAGCTATGTGGGTGTGGTGTTGCCACTGGCCTGGCACCCGCGCAACAAGAACGCCCTGATTGTCTGTGACCTGCACCTCGATCCCCAGGGCCTGCTCGATCTGGATGCCGAAAGCTTGCGTCAGCGCTTGTATACCCGCCGTGACGAGCTGGCCGAAGGTGAGTTGCCGGTGCCGTTGAAGCTGATTCACATCAACAAGTGCCCGGTGGTGGCACCGTTGTCGGTACTTCGCCAGGAAGATCAGCAGCGTCTGGGGCTGGATATGGCGCTGTATCAGCAGCGGGTGTTGCAGCTCAATGACGCCCGGAAAGTTTGGCTGGATAAAGTCCTGGCGATCTATGCTCGCGAAGATTTTTCCCAGAGCCAGGATCCGGAGCAACAGTTATATGATGGATTTATCGGTGATCGGGATCGGCGATTGTGTGAGCAAGTCAGAACCGTTGACCCGATGCAATTGGCACAAGAGCAGTGGCCTTTCGATGACGAACGTTTGCCTGAATTGCTGTTTCGATATCGCGCACGTAACTTTTCCGACACGTTGAATTCCGAGGAGCAAGAACGCTGGCGAATATTCTGTCAGAAACGTTTGTCAGAACCCGAGTGGGGGGCGCCAAATACCCTTGAAAGTTTTGTAGAAGCCGCGGCCCAATTGAGCGTTAGTGCCACTCCGTTTCAGCAGGGGGTGCTCAGTGAGTGGCAGGATTATGTCCAGGGATTGCGTCAGCGTTTGCGTCTTTGAAATCGAACATGCCAGGGCTTAAAACACCGGGCATAAAAAACGCCAGCATTTGCTGGCGTTATTTTTTGTCACGGATCCGTCTGCGACAAGCGCTGAAGCTTAGCCCAGCAGGGTAGCCCAGCCTTCCACCACGTCACCGCCCCACTTGGCTTTCCACTCTTTCAGAGTCTTGTGGTTGCCACCTTTGGTTTCGATGACTTCACCGTTGTGCGGGTTTTTGTATTGTTTAACTTTGCGAGCACGCTTGGTGCCGGTAGTTTTCACTGCACCGCCGCGTGGTGCCTTGGTTTTGGATTCTGGATCCAACAGCGCGATGATGTCGCGCAGGGATTTCGAGTATTCACCCATCAGGGTGCGCAGTTTGCCTTCGARTTCCAGCTCGGTTTGCAGTTTGTCGTCTTGGGACAGGTTCTTCAAACGGGCTTGCAGCTCTTTGATAGCTTCTTCGGTGGCGCGATATTCGTTGATCAAGGACATGTGGACTACCTTATGTTGTGCGCTGGATGGCAGGTGACAGTGCGGCAATAATAGTCACGGTGTTTCATCAAGTAAACATTTAAGCCAACTTTATTTAATTTAATTGCTGTGTCTTTGGCGCACATCTGTAATGCGTTTATTAGTGTGGTCCAGGTCTGCCGGATATACATAATTTAACAAATGACCCGCACCGCTAGAGCATCCGGGCGAACCGGCATCTGCGCTATCCATCCTGCCACACCGACCTTCCGGCGGGGCGAAACGTCAACAATACTGCAGTTTTGCTGCGCAATCGCTAGAATGGCGGCCTTTGCGAAGTTCTGGAGTTTCCCCCTCATGCGCACTTTTCGTCTGGTGATTTCTTGCCCGGACCGTGTTGGCATCGTTGCCAAAGTCAGTAACTTTCTGGCATCACACAACGGCTGGATCACTGAAGCGAGCCATCACTCGGACAATCTCAGTGGCTGGTTCTTCATGCGTCACGAAATCCGTGCCGACTCCCTGCCATTTGGTATCGAAGCGTTTCGTGAAGCCTTTGCCCCGATCGCCGAAGAGTTCTCGATGGACTGGCGCATCACCGATACCGAGCAAAAGAAACGCGTGGTCCTGATGGCCAGCCGCGAGTCGCACTGCCTGGCCGATTTGCTGCACCGCTGGCACAGCGATGAACTGGACTGCGAAATTTCCTGCGTGATTTCCAACCATGATGACTTGCGCAGCATGGTGGAGTGGCACGGTATCCCGTACTACCACGTCCCGGTCAATCCGCAGGACAAGCAGCCGGCCTTCGCCGAGGTTTCGCGCCTGGTCAAACAGCACGATGCCGAAGTGGTGGTGCTTGCCCGTTACATGCAAATCCTGCCGCCGGAGTTGTGCGGCGAATACGCGCACAAGGTCATCAACATTCACCACAGCTTCCTGCCGTCGTTCGTCGGTGCCAAACCGTATCACCAGGCCTCCCTGCGTGGCGTGAAGCTGATCGGCGCGACCTGCCACTATGTGACCGAAGAGCTGGATGCCGGCCCGATCATCGAGCAGGACGTGGTGCGCGTCAGCCACAGCGACAGCATCGAAGACATGGTGCGTTTCGGCCGCGATGTCGAGAAGATGGTGCTGGCCCGTGGCCTGCGTTATCACCTGGAAGACCGGGTGCTGGTGCACGGCAACAAAACCGTCGTCTTCTGACAGGCCTGCGGCACAGTTGAAATTCGAAGGGTCTGGGCGTTCAATCGCTTCAGGCCCTTCGCCGTTTCTGCACCGAGGACATGACCATGGCCGATCCACTGGACAAAGCCACATCCAAGGCTCCCGCCACGCTGGGCGAGGGTTGCCTGAGCCGCTACGACCCGGATGACATGGGGCCTGAAACGGGTACGGAGTTTCCTGATGCCGCGCAGTTGTGGGAGCAGTTGCAGCAAGAGCCCGAGGACAAATCTAAGCCTGCCTGAGTTTCATCAATTTCATCAGCAGCGGCCGGCCCAGCATCAGCAAAAACACCGGCCCACCGACCAGCAAATAGAAGTAGTACGTCACCGCCCGCCAAATCAGAATCGCGGCCGCCGCCGTGGACTTCCCGACCATGGGGGCCAGCAACGCCGCCGATGTCAACTCCGCCGCCCCGGCTCCGCCCGGCAGAAGGCTGAATTGCCCGGCGCTGAGTGCCAGCATCTGGATCAGAAAAGTCCAGGCCCACTGCAAATCCGCGCCGAGCCCGCGCAACGCCAGGTACAGCACGCTGTAGCGCAGGAGCCAATGCACGCAGGTCAGGGCGAATACCTTGATCAAGGTCTGCACGGGCAATTTCAGCGTGTCGGTAAACGCCGCCAAAAACTGCAGGAGCTTGCGCGCCCAGCGCATTCGCGTGGCCGCTTTGACATTGACTCGGGCGAGCCATCGGCCGCTCAGGCGAATCAATAAACGGTGATACCGGGCCACCATGACGCAACTGATCAGACCGCCGAACAGCGAAACGGCGCTGACCATCAGCATCCATTCCATGCGCTGGCTCAGGTGTTGGAACAGGGCGTAAATCAGAATCCCGCTCAGGGCACAAAGGAAAAACAACAAGTCGCTCAACTGGTCCATGGCAAACACCGCAGTGCCCTTGGCCGGACGTACGCCGTAACGTGCCAGCAAAGCCATGATCGTCAGAGGCCCGCCGCTGCCGCCGGGTGTGGCGCAATAGGCAAATTCGGCGGCAATCACCACACCGAGGCTCCTGAGCCGGCTGACCTTGTCGCATTGATCCCCCAGCAACAGGCGTAGACGCAGGGTGTTCACGCCCCAGCACAGCAGGATCATGCCGAACATGATCAGCAACCACGGTAGCGGAAAACCGGTCAGCCGGGACCAGGTTTCGCTGCCGCCCAACAGTAATGGAATGAGCACTGCCGCGAGCAGGCCAACGAGCAACAGCAGTCCGCGACTCATGCGATGCACCCCAGTTGGTCGTTCTGCAGCGCCAGCCACTGGGCCTTGGTCATCGGAACACGTCCGTTGTCGAGCAGGCGCTCGAGGGTTTGTAGCCAATATCGGCGCGAGAGCTCATGGCGCATGTCCACCGGGTGCAGGCCCAGGCGAATCACCGGGGCCTGCTGCCAGCGTTGTTCACGGCAGTCGCTGACGAGCTTCGATAGGCCCCGGCGCCAGGCACTGCGCGCACTCCAGACCAGCCCTGGCGCCTCGAATGCGGTGAAATCCGGCAGCCGGTACAAGTGCTGCGAGTCGCTGGTGTAACTCAACGGCAATTGGCGCAATGCCTGGCGAGTGCCTTGGCTCATCAGCCAGGCAGGGGCGACGAACCCCTCCAGCGGCCAGTCATGGCGGTGGAACATCTCGATGCCCGAACGCAGGCGGGCGAGGGCGGCTTCCTGCGACAAACGGTAAAACTCGCCTTCGTAGGTGTACACCCGACGCATGAACCAGTCTCGGGGATTGCTGGCCATCGGCCCGTCGTCGCAGTGGAAGTAGCCATGCAGCGCCAGTTCGTCGCCGCGGGCGAGCCTGGTACTGAGCTGGCGGCGAAATTGCGGATGGGCGTCCAGGTTGTTGTGTTTGTGGAAGTCCGGGACCACCAGCCAGGTGATCGGCACGCCACCCAAGGCGTCGACAGCTTTGACGAACGGCTGATAATCGGCCCAGGTTGGCGGTGCCACGTCGTGCAGTACCAGCAGTAAAGCGGGACTGTTCATGGACTCAACCATTGGCTGTCAGCGGCCATTGGCTGCCAAGCACGGCGTGGTAGTGGCGCAACAAGCTGTTGACCACCGTATCCCAGGCGTAATGCCGTTCGACATGCAATCGCGCCTGTTTGCCCAGCGTTGTGTTGCCCGACCCGAGCAGTTCTCGAACGGCGGTGGCCATCGCGGCGGGATTGTTCGGCGCGCAGAGCCGGCCGCAGTCCTCGGTGACGATTTCCTTGAAGGCCCCGGCCGCCACGGCCACCACCGGAATACCGCTGGCCATGGCCTCCAGAATTACCAGACCGAAGGTTTCCTGATCGCCGGCGTGCAACAGTGCATCGGCACTGGCCATCAGGCGGGCAACTTGTACGGCCGGGCAGAACTCGTCGATCACCGTCACGTTGGACGGCACGGCCGTGGGCATCGACGAGCCAACCAGCAGCAGGTGATAGCGTCGGCCCAGGCGTTTCATGCAGTCGAGCAGCACCGGCAGGTTTTTTTCCTTGGCGCCGCGCCCGGCGAAGATCAGCAACCGGGTGTTTTCGTCCAGGCCCAACTCGGCCCGCAGCCCGGGGTCTCTGGCATCGGGATTGAAGGTTTGCAGGTCGACGCCGAGCGGTTGCACAAACACATTCTTGACTCCAAGCCCGGTGAGCTTGTCGGCCATGACCTGACTGGGCGCCAGTACGCGGTCAAAGTTGCCGTAGAGCTTGCTGACATAGGCCTCGACGTTGTTGGTCACCCAATGGCCCATGCGGTTGCTGACCAGCAGGGGCAGGTCCGAGTGATAAAAGCCGATGACCGGCACATCGAGTTGGCGCCGCGCATCCAGCGCCGCCCAGGCCGTGAGATAAGGATCGCCGACTTCGATCAGGTCAGGCTGCAAATCCTGCAAGACATTGCGCCAGGGCGCGAGGCGCAGAGGGAAGCGATAGCCCTTGCCGAAGGGCAGGGCAGGGGCCGGAACGGTGTAAATACCATCCTGTTCGCTAAAAGAAGATCCGGGAATCAACAAACTGTGGCGAATGCCCGGTTTGATGCCCAAACGACGGTGCTTCGCATCCAGATAAGTGCGTACGCCACCGCTGGCAGGGGCGTAGAACATGGTGATGTCAGCGATATGCACGATGAACGATCCTCCAGTCCCGGTACTCCCTTGGTTGACCTATATGAAGGATAGATGTTCGGTTGGGGTTGTGCGGGTGGGGGCAGTGAGGGTTGAGACGAGGCGTTCGCTGCGGTGCGGCGATCCGACAAGCCAGCTCCTACAGGCTTCACGCTAAACCCTGTAGGAGCTGGCTTGCCAGCGAAGAGGCCAGTCCAGACGTTAGATACGGAAACTGCCTACCAACTGCTTCAACCGCGCCGCCTGCTGCTCAAGGTCCGAGCACGCGCGCAATGTAGATTGCAGGTTTTCCACGCCTTCCTGATTCAGCGTGTTGATCTCGGTGATGTCGACGTTGATCGACTCCACCACGGCGGTCTGTTCCTCGGTCGCGGTAGCCACCGACTGGTTCATGCCGTCGATTTCACCGATACGCAGCGTCACGCTGTTCAGGCGTTCGCCCGCGAGGTTGGCGATTTCCACGCTGTCCTGGCTGTGGCGCTGACTGTCRCTCATGGTGCTGACCGATTCCCGGGCGCCGACCTGCAGCTCCTCGATCATGGTTTGCACCTGTTGTGCCGATTCCTGCGTGCGATGTGCCAGGTTGCGCACTTCGTCCGCCACCACGGCAAAACCACGACCGGCTTCACCGGCACGGGCGGCTTCAATCGCGGCGTTGAGCGCCAGCAAGTTGGTCTGTTGGGAAATGCTGGTGATCACTTCGAGAATCTGCCCGATGTTCACCGTTTTGCTGTTCAGCGATTCGATGTTGGAGCTCGATGCGCTGAGCATGCTCGACAGTTGATTCATCGCCACGATGCTGCGGTCCACCACGTGTTGACCATCTTCGGCCAGGCTGCGGGCATCGCTGGCCTGGCTCGACGCCTGGGCGGCGTTGCGGGCAATTTCCTGGGCGGCGGCGCCGAGCTGGTTGATGGCGGCTGCGACGCTGCTGGTGCGCGAGGCTTGCTGGTCGGAGTTGAACATCGACGAGTTGGAAGCCGCGACCACGCGCAACGCCACTTCGTTGACTTGCCCGGTGGCCGAGGACACTTCGCGGATCGAGCCGTGAATGCGTTCGACGAAGCGGTTGAACGCAGTGCCGAGGGTGCCGAATTCGTCATTGTTCTGGATGGTCAGGCGCTTGGTCAGGTCGCCTTCGCCGTCGGCGATATCAGCCATGGCGCGGGTCATGAGGTGCAATGGCTGAATCAGAATGCGGATCAACATGCCCAGCAGGGCGATGATGATGGCCACGGCAATGACGGTCGCAACGACCGCCGAGGTGCGGAACTTGCTGAGCATCGAGTAGGCTTTTTCCTTGTCGACCGAAACACCGATGTACCAGTTGACCGATGACAAGCCTTTGATCGGGGTGAAGGTCACGATGCGGGTTTTGCCATCGACCTGGATTTCGCTCATTGCGCTGCTGATGGCCGGCGTGTCTTGCGGGTAGACATCCTTGAGCATCTTCATCGCCAGCGCTTTGTCGGGATGTACCAGGATCTTGCCGTCGGAACTGACCAGGAAGGCATACCCCATGCCGTCGAAGTCCAGCGTGCCAAGGCTGTCGGCGATCACCTGCAAACTCAGGTCGCCACCGACCACGCCGATGTTCTGGCCGTCCTTGATGACGCTGTCGACAATGGAAATCACCAGCTGGCCGGAAGCCAGATCTATATAAGGCTCGGTTAATGCCGAACCGCTGCTGCCTTGCGCGCTCTTGTACCAAGGGCGTGCACGCGGGTCATAGCCATCGGGCATCTTGCTGTCGGGGCGAATGATGAAAGAGCCATCCTTGTTGCCGAGGTAGGCGCCCATGAAGGTCGAGGTCACGGCTTTTTGTACCAGCAGCCTGGAAACGTTGTCCGCATCGGGGTTGAGCGCGACAGTTTGTGACAGGTTTTCAATCAGCAGGCTGCGCCCGTTCAACCAGGTCTGGATATTGTTGGCGGTCACTCCGCCCATTTCCTGCAGATAGTTGTTGAGGTTTTCGCGGATGGCGTTGCGCTGCAAATAGTCGTTGTACAGCGTGAACGAGGCGAAGGCGGCAATCACAATGAGGGCGGCGGCAAGCAGGATTTTATGGCTGAAACGCAGATTTTTGTTCATGGCTTGGGGTTCCGCTAAGGTCTTAATGTCCAGCGCGTGCTTTTATGAAGGGGCGCACAACGGGCAAGGTTGAAAGCAAGTGAATTTTCCGACTCTCCTTAGGGAAATTTCTGACCAGATCGTGTCTGACTGCTTTGTCAGTTATCTCTATCGGCCGTGTAGGACCAAAGATTAATCATGGGTGACCAAATGCCTGACTCTCTACAACTCGTTATCGGCGCCGATCTCAAAGGGCAGTCGATTGCCCAGGCCATGCGCCTGGCGAACCGCCACGGTTTGATCGCGGGCGCGACCGGCACTGGCAAAACCGTCACTTTGCAACGATTGGCCGAAGCCTTCAGCGATGCCGGCGTGGCGGTGTTCGCTGCTGACATCAAGGGTGACCTGTGCGGCCTCGGCGCCGCCGGCAATCCCCAGGGCAAGATCGCCGAGCGGATTGCCGGGATGCCCTGGCTCAACCACAAGCCTCAGGCTTATCCGGTGACGTTGTGGGACGTACACGGTCAGTCCGGTCATCCTTTGCGCACAACCTTGAGTGAAATGGGGCCGCTACTGCTAGGCAGCCTGCTGGAACTGACCGACAGTCAGCAGTCGGCGCTGTACGCCGCGTTCAAGGTGGCGGACCGCGAAGGCCTGTTGTTGCTCGATCTCAAGGATCTGAAGGCGCTGCTCAATCACCTGCGGGACAACCCCCAGTTGCTGGGTGACGATGCGGCATTGATGACCACCGGCTCCAGTCAAGCATTGCTGCGGCGTCTGGCGACCCTGGAGCAACAGGGCGCCGAAGCCCTGTTCGGCGAGCCGGCGCTGCAACTCGAAGACATCCTCCAGCCCACTGCGGACGGTCGTGGGCGCATTCATTTGCTGGATGCCAGCCGTCTGGTGCATGAAGCGCCGAAAGTCTACGCGACGTTCCTGCTGTGGCTGCTGGCCGAGCTGTTCGAGCAGTTGCCGGAGCGTGGCGATGCCGACAAACCGTTGCTGGCGCTGTTTTTCGACGAGGCTCACTTGTTGTTCAACGGTACGCCCCAGGCGTTGCGCGATCGTCTGGAGCAGGTGGTGCGGCTGATTCGTTCGAAAGGCGTGGGCGTGTATTTCGTCACCCAGTCGCCGGGTGACCTGCCGGATGATGTGCTGGCGCAGTTGGGCTTGCGCATCCAGCACGGTCTGCGTGCGTTCACCGCCAAGGAGCAGAAGTCCCTGCGTGCGGTGGCCGAAGGTTTCCGGCCGAATCCGGCGTTCGATACGTTGTCGGTGCTGACCGAGCTCGGGATCGGCGAGGCGCTGGTCGGYACCTTGCAGGAAAAAGGCACGCCGGAGATGGTCCAGCGGGTGCTGGTAGCGCCGCCGCAATCGCGGATCGGGCCTTTGACCGACGCCGAGCGCACGGCGCTGATTGCCGGTTCGCCGTTGCAGGGGCGTTATGACAAGCCGATTGACCGTGAATCGGCCTATGAGGTGCTGATGGGGCGCAAGGGGTTGGCACCTGAACCCGAAGCGGAGCAGGGCAAACAGGATCCGAGCTTCACCGAGCAGGCCGGAGAGTTTCTTGGAACCGCAGCGGGTCAGGCCTTGAAATCAGCGATGCGACAGGCGGCGAATCAGCTTGGGCGACAGTTGGTGCGCGGCTTGATGGGCTCGTTGCTGGGCAGCAAAAAACGCCGCTGAAAGCAAAAGATCGCAGCCTTCGGCAGCTCCTACATTTAAATTTGCGAGCAACCCGTAGGAGCTGCCGAAGGCTCGGGCCGCGTTCGGACGATCCTTTGATCCTTCTTCTAGCCCTTTACTTTGGCGTGCGCTGCCAACCGCTCCAGTGCCGCCCGCAAATTCGGGTCGCTGATGCCATCGGCCGTGGCCTGGATGGTCGCTGCCGCGTCGTTGGACAAATCCATGGTATGCCCGGCCGCACCTTGCTGAACGGTCGGCGGTTGAACTTTGAACAGGATCCGGGTCAGATTGGCAAACTCGTCGAACAGTTGCAGTTGCCGTTGCAGGCGCTTCTGCTGGTAGCGCAGGCGGGTTGCCCAATGACCGTCGGTGACAATCAGCAACAAACTGCCTTCGCGCCAGGAGGCCACGTGGCAATGCTCGCGAGCGGCGGGTTGCAATTGGCTTTCGAGTAAACGCTGCAGATGACCCAGGCGTTGAGCGTGGCCGAGAATGGCTTTCAGCGGCTTGGCTTCGCGTAGTAGAACGGCAGGTACTTTGGCCGTAAGTGGGCGAAACGCCATGATCAGACACCTGAAGTAACAGAGGCGCCATGGTAGCAGAAAGCACCGGATGCACCCGCCCATTGCTTTTGTGGGTGCTTTGCCCATTAAATCAACAACTAACTTCTGCCTTGAACGGCTTGAAGTTGAGCAAAACGCCCTTATTTTAAGTGAGCCCCGTCAAAGCGCTGTGCCAGCATCGTGGAATATCGCCACTTTCCTCTCCATCGTTTCCGGGTAGAATGCTCGTTCGCATGCGGCCATGAGGGCTGCACGGGCGACTCACGGGGCCGCCCTCCATCCCTTTAGTGTGGAAGATCCTGCCGATATGTTTGCGCCTTTGTTAAAGAAACTTTTTGGAAGCAAGAATGAGCGTGAAGTCAAACGCATGCTCAAGACGGTGCAACTCGTCAATGCCTTCGAAGAGCGAATGGTGGCCCTTTCGGACGATCAATTGCGTGCCAAGACCAGCGAGTTCAAGGCCCGCCTCGCCAAAGGGGAAACCCTCGACCAACTGCTGCCAGAAGCCTTTGCGGTCGCCCGCGAAGCCGGCAAGCGTGTCATGGGCATGCGCCACTTCGATGTCCAGCTGATCGGCGGCATGACCTTGCATGAAGGCATGATCGCGGAAATGCGTACCGGTGAAGGCAAGACCCTGGTGGCAACACTGGGCGTTTACCTCAACGCGCTGTCCGGCAACGGCGTGCACGTTGTGACGGTGAACGACTACCTGGCCCGCCGTGACGCCAACTGGATGCGCCCGCTGTATGAATTCCTCGGCCTGACGGTCGGCGTGGTCACGCCGTTCCAGCCGCCGGAAGAGAAGCGTGCTGCCTACGCCGCCGACATCACCTACGGCACCAACAACGAATTCGGTTTCGATTACCTGCGCGACAACATGGCGTTCAGCATGGAAGAAAAATTCCAGCGCGAACTCAATTTTGCCGTGATCGACGAAGTCGACTCCATCCTCATCGACGAAGCCCGTACGCCGCTGATCATCTCCGGTCAGGCCGAGGACAGCTCCAAGCTGTACATCGAGGTCAACAAGCTGATCCCGACGCTTGAGTTGCACATCGAAGAAGTGGAAGGCGAAGTCACCAAGGCCGGCCACTACACCGTTGACGAGAAGACCCGCCAGGTCGAACTCAACGAAGCCGGTCACCAGTTCGTCGAAGAAACGCTGACCCGCATCGGCCTGCTGGCTGAAGGCGAGAGCCTGTACTCGGCGCATAACCTGAGCCTGCTGACTCACGTTTACGCCGGCCTGCGCGCGCACAAGCTGTTCCATCGCAACGTCGAATACATCGTGCAGGACGGTCAGGTCGTACTGGTCGACGAGCACACCGGCCGTACCATGCCGGGCCGCCGCTTGTCCGAAGGCCTGCACCAGGCCATCGAAGCCAAGGAAAACCTGAACATCCAGGCCGAAAGCCAGACGCTGGCGTCGACCACCTTCCAGAACTACTTCCGTCTGTACAACAAGCTGTCCGGCATGACCGGTACGGCCGACACCGAAGCATTCGAGTTCCACCAGATCTATGGCCTGCAGGTCATGGTGATTCCACCGAACAAGCCGCTGGCCCGTAAAGACTACAACGACCTGGTGTTCCTGACCGCCGACGAGAAATACGCGGCAATCGTGGCCGACATCAAGGAAAGCATGGCCGCGGGCCGTCCGGTTCTGGTCGGTACCGCCACCATCGAAACCTCCGAGCACATGTCCAGCCTGCTCGTGAAGGAAGGCATCGAACACAAGGTCCTGAACGCCAAGTTCCACGAAAAGGAAGCCGAGATCATTGCCCAGGCCGGTCGCCCGGGCGCACTGACCATCGCCACCAACATGGCCGGTCGTGGTACCGACATCCTCTTGGGCGGTAACTGGGAAGTGGAAGTGGCTTCCCTGGAAAACCCGACCCCTGAGCAGATTGCCCAGATCAAGGCCGACTGGCAGAAGCGTCACCAGCAAGTGCTCGAATCGGGCGGTTTGCAGGTGATTGCGTCCGAGCGTCACGAATCGCGCCGTATCGATAACCAGCTGCGTGGTCGTGCCGGTCGCCAGGGCGACGCCGGTTCCAGCCGCTTCTACCTGTCGCTGGAAGACAGCCTGATGCGCATCTTCGCCTCTGACCGGGTGAAGAACTTCATGAAGGCCCTGGGCATGCAGCCTGGCGAAGCGATCGAGCACCGCATGGTGACCAACGCCATCGAAAAGGCTCAGCGCAAGGTTGAAGGTCGTAACTTCGACATTCGTAAACAACTGCTCGAGTTCGACGACGTCAACAACGAACAGCGTAAAGTGATCTATCACATGCGTAACACGTTGCTGGCTGCCGACAACATCGGTGAGACCATCGCTGACTTCCGTCAGGACGTGCTCGACGCCACCGTCAGCGCACACATTCCTCCGCAATCGCTGCCTGAGCAGTGGGACGTGGCGGGCCTGGAAGCGGCGCTGCAGAGCGATTTCGGTGTGACGCTGCCGATCCAGCAATGGCTCGACGAAGACGATCACCTATACGAAGAAACCCTGCGCGAGAAGCTGATGCAGGAACTCATCGCGGCGTACAACGAGAAAGAAGACCAGGCGGGCGCCGAAGCGCTGCGCACCTTCGAGAAGCAAATCGTTCTGCGCGTACTGGACGACCTGTGGAAAGACCACCTGTCGACCATGGATCACCTGCGTCACGGCATCCACTTGCGTGGTTATGCCCAGAAGAACCCGAAGCAGGAATACAAGCGCGAGTCGTTCACCCTGTTCTCCGAGTTGCTGGATTCGATCAAGCGCGATTCGATCCGTGTGTTGTCCCACGTTCAGGTTCGTCGCGAAGATCCGATCGAGGAAGAGCAGCGCCTGCGCCAGGAAGCCGAGGCATTGGCCGCTCGCATGCAGTTCCTGCATGAAGAGGCTCCAGGCCTTGAGCAACCGGAAGTGTTGGGCGAAGAGGTCGATGTTGCCCTCGCTGCCGCGCCGGTTCGCAACGAGCAGAAGCTGGGTCGCAACGAGCTGTGCTACTGCGGTTCGGGCAAGAAGTTCAAGCATTGCCACGGGCAGATCCAGTAAAACCCGTTTCAATCGCTGAAATACCCGCGCCGCGACCGGCTTCTGCCGTCGCGGCGTTTTACCATTTCGAACCACCGTTTTTCCTGAAACGGTGCTGACATCATTTATAAAGGAGCGCATTCATGGCTGTTGGTCTTGGTCCTTTGCCAACGTTGCACCCGGTTGCCGGTTTTGAACTCGGTATCGCCTCGGCCGGCATCAAGCGCCCGGGGCGCAAGGATGTTGTGGTCATGCGCTGTGTTGAAGGTTCCACCGTGGCCGGTGTGTTCACCTTGAACGCCTTTTGCGCCGCGCCGGTGATCCTGGCCAAACAACGCGTACAAGGCCCTGTGCGCTACCTGCTGACCAACACCGGCAATGCCAATGCCGGCACCGGCGAACCTGGTCTGGCCGCCGCCGAACGCACCTGCGCCAGGTTGGCGGAACTGACCGGTGTCGATGCCAGCCAGGTGCTGCCGTACTCCACCGGTGTGATCGGCGAGCCGTTGCCGGTCGAGAAAATCGAAGGTGCGCTGCAAGCTGCCCTCGATGATCTGTCGATCCACAACTGGGAAGCTGCCGCCACCGGCATCATGACCACCGACACCCTGCCCAAAGGTGCCAGCCGTCAGTTCCAGCATGACGGTGTGACCATCACCGTTACCGGCATCAGTAAAGGCGCCGGCATGATTCGCCCGAACATGGCGACCATGCTCGGCTACATCGCCACTGACGCCAAGGTTTCCCGCGATGTGTTGCAAAACCTGATGCTCGATGGCGCCAACAAGTCGTTCAACCGCATCACCATCGATGGTGATACCTCGACCAACGACTGCTGCATGCTGATTGCCACCGGTCAGGCCGCGCTGCCGGAAATCACCCGCGCCGAAGGCGAGTTGTTCATCAAGTTGAAGCAGGCGGTGTTCGAAGTGTGCATGGACGTGGCCCAGGCCATCGTTCGCGATGGTGAAGGCGCGACCAAGTTCGTGACCGTTGAAGTCAATGGCGGCGGCAATCACCAGGAGTGCCTGGACGTTGGCTACACCGTGGCCCACTCGCCACTGATCAAGACTGCATTGTTTGCGTCCGACCCGAACTGGGGCCGTATCCTGGCCGCTGTCGGCCGTGCCGGTGTGCCAAACCTGGACGTGAGCAAGATCGATGTATTCCTTGGCGACGTGTGCATTGCCAGCCGTGGCGCGCGCGCGGCGACCTACACCGAAGCCCAGGGCGCGGCGGTGATGCAGCAGGAAGAAATCACTATCCGCATCGAGCTGGGTCGCGGCGATTGCAGCGAAACCATCTGGACCACCGACCTGTCCCACGAATACKTGAAGATCAACGCCGAGTACCGCACGTAATAGCGCATGTCCTGTAGGAGCCAGCTTGCYRGCGAAGGCGTCATTTGCCGCGATGGATTTATCGAGGCTGATCCCGCCTTCGCTGGCAAGCTGGCTCCTACAGAGTTGTGATCTTTCTTGCTTGAGGATGCTTGAACATGAGCCTGCACCTGATCATCGGCGACAAACTGCTTTCTTCCTGGTCCCTGCGAGGCGCCTTGGCCCTCGACCTGACCGGCGCTACCTACACCGAAGAACTGATCAAGCTGAACCAGCCGGACACCCGCGAGCGTCTGCTCAAGCATTCGCCGACTGGCAAGGTCCCGCTGCTGAAAACCGAACACGGCACCATCGCCGACTCCCTGGCGATTGCCGAATACCTGGCAGAACAGTTCCCGTCCGCAGGCCTCTGGCCGAAAGACGTTGCCGCCCGCGCCCAGGCGCGCTCGGCGTGTGCGCAGATGCACAGCGGGTTCTTCGCCATGCGCGGCAATATGCCGTTTGACCTGAGTCATGACGCCCCTTTGTCGCCGGTTCCGGCTGACGTTCAGGTCGACATCGAACGCATGTCGGCGCTGTGGGCCGAATGCCGTGCCGCCGCGACCGAAACCGGGCCGTACCTGTTTGGTCATATCAGTCTGGCTGACGTGTTCTTTGCACCGATCGCCGTGCGCCTGCGCACCTATCAGGTGAAGCTGTCTGCCATTGACGAGGCCTACGTCGAAACTCTCTACCAATGGCCGGCGTTCAAGGCGTGGCAGAAGACCGGACTGGAGGAGCTGCAAAAGTGAAACGAGTCCATGTCGCCGCCGCCGTCATCCGCGATGGCAGTGGCCAAATCCTCATCGCCCGTCGTGCCGACTCACAGCACCAGGGCGGCCTGTGGGAGTTTCCAGGCGGCAAGGTCGAGGCCGACGAGTCGGTCGAAACCGCACTGGCCCGCGAACTCCATGAAGAGCTGGGCATCGTGATCGGCGCGGCGCGCCCGCTGATCAAGGTCCGCCACGATTACCCGGACAAGCAGGTGTTGCTGGATGTCTGGGAAGTCTCGGCGTTCACCGGCGAGCCCCACGGCGCCGAAGGCCAGCCACTGGCCTGGGTGGCGCCGCGTGATCTGTCGAGCTACGAGTTTCCGGCGGCCAATCAGCCGATCGTCGCGGCTGCCCGATTGCCATCGCAGTACCTGATTACCCCGGAAGATCTGGAAACCCCGGCGCTGCTGCGTGGTATTCAGAAGGCCATTGCCGGCGGCATCAAGCTGATCCAGTTGCGCGCACCGAACGGTTACGATCCGAAATATCGCGACCTGGCTGTCGATGCGGTGGGCCTGTGTGCCGGCAAGGCTCAGTTGATGATCAAAGGGCCGTTCGAATGGCTGGGCGACTTCCCGTCCGCGGGTTGGCACATTACCTCGGCGCAGCTGCGCAAATACGCAGCGGCTGGCCGACCGCTACCGGCGTCGCGCTGGCTGGCGGCCTCGTGCCATAACGCTGAAGAGCTGGCGCTGGCCGAACAGATGGGGGTGGACTTTGTGACCCTGTCGCCGGTTCAACCTACCCTGACTCATCCTGGCGCCGAACCGTTGGGTTGGGAGCAGGCATCGAGCCTGATCGACGGATTCAGCAAGCCGGTGTTCCTGCTCGGAGGTGTTGGCCCGGCTGAGGTCGAGAAAGCCTGGGCTGCGGGTGCGCAGGGGGTGGCGGGGATTCGGGCGTTTTGGCCTGAGAGTTGATTCTCTAGCGAACCTACTGGCCTCATCGCGAGCAAGCTCGCTCCCACAGTGGATTTGTGGCGCTCACAAAACTTGTGGGAGCGAGCTTGCTCGCGATGAGGACCTTGCAGGCGCCGGCTAAACCTCAGGCTTCGCCGCCGGCTGCCAAAGAATCTCGGCAATTCCCTGACGCTTGGCAATCAGCCGCGCCGCCACAAACAACAGATCCGACAACCGATTGATGTACGCCAGGCCAACCCCGGCCAATGGCTCAATCGCATTCAATTGCTGACACCGCCGCTCGGCACTGCGGGCAAGGCTGCGGCAGACATGAGCCTGGGCAATCAGCGCCGAACCGCCGGGCAAGATGAAATTTTCCAGCGGTCCCAACTCTTCATTCCACACATCGATCGCGGCTTCCAGGCGTTCGATTTCCGCTGCATTCAACGCCTGATACACCGGCATCGCCAGTTCGCCACCGAGGTCGAACAATCGGTGCTGGCAAGGCGCCAAAACATCGATCACTTCCTGAAAGCCTGCAAAGGTGTGCGTTTGCGCCGCCAATCCGGCCAGCAATACGCCCACCTGACTGTTCAGCGTATCGACTTCGCCAATGGCCTCGATCCGCGGGTGATCCTTGGGTACGCGACGGCCATCGCCCAGCCCGGTCTCGCCTTTGTCGCCAGTGCGGGTGTAAATCTTCGACAAACGAAAGCCCATGGTTACCTCGATAGCAGATTGAGTTGTTGCGAGACAGGTGGTGTGCTCGCCAGGGGCAGGCGCAAGGTGAAGCACGTGCCTTGGCCCAGGGTCGATTGCACTTCCATCTGCCCCTTGTGGTTGTTGGTGATGATGAAGTACGACACCGACAGCCCAAGTCCGGTGCCCTGGCCGATCTCCTTGGTGGTGAAGAACGGTTCGAAGGTCCGTTTGCGCACGCTTTCGCTCATGCCGATGCCATTGTCCTCGACCTGAATTTCCGCCCACGGCGGATTCAGCCTGGTGCGCAGAATGATCCGTCCCGGCTCGCTGCCGTCTTCACGCTGGTGAATGGCTTGCGCGGCGTTTTTCAACAGGTTGAGCAGCACTTGCTCCAGTTCGTTGGCGGTGCCGGGGACCGGGCCCAGCGCCGGATCGAACTGGCGAATGATGGCYTGGCCCTTGAAATCGAAGCCGATCGCCAGGTCGAAGTCGTTACTGGCGATCTCCACCGCTTGGTCGATCAGGGCGGGCAGATCGCACGGAGCCATCTGGCGGGTGCTGCGACGGCTGAAGCTGAGCATGTGGGTGACGATTTTGGCGGCCCGGGCACCGGCCTGCTGGATGCCGTCGAGCAACTGCGGCACTTCGCGGTTTTGCAGATACTGATTGACCGTCGTCAGTTCGATGCCGGCCTGTTCGGCCACTTCAAGGTTCTTCGGCAGATCGGGGGACAGGCGTCGGCGAATGTTTTGCACGTTGTGCAGGATTGCACCCAGCGGGTTGTTGATTTCGTGGGCCATGCCGGCGGCAAGGCCACCAACAGAAAGCATTTTCTCCGACTGTACCATCATCTCTTCCAGGGACAGGCGCTGGGTGATGTCGTCGATCCGGATCACTACGCCACGCCCGGCGCCGCCCATCAATGGATAAAAGGTCAGGGCATAGTGGCGGGGCTCGTCATCCTTGAGCCAGGTGACACGTTCGATTTTGGCCACCGTATGCTGCTCGACCGTTTGCTTGAGTTGTGGCAAGAACGGCTTGAGCGGTTCGAAGGCGAGGAAGATGGGCTGGTTCAGGGCTTCGTCGAGGCGCGTACCGGAAAGTGCGCTGGCTTCCTGGTTCCACTGCGTCACGTAAAGCTGTTCATCGAGGGCGATCAGTGCCGACGGCATGGAGTCGATGATGCTGTTGAGGTAGTTCTGGAAGCCGGTGAGCTTTTTCTCGATCTTGCTGCGCACCTGGACTTCAAGCTCCAGTTTGCGGTTGGTGTGCCGGGTTTCTTCCGCCAGACCCTGGGCCTGGTCGTAGGCTGCCTGGGAGTCGTCCCGGGCCCGCTTGAGTTGCTGCTCCCGGGCCTCGATTCGCGAAAGCATGGTGTTGAACGCCTCGGCGAGGCTGCCGATTTCATCGTRGTTTCCTCGCGAAGCACGCAGTGCGTAGTTTTCTTCACGGGTTACCTGCCGGGACAACTCTTCGAGTTGGTGGATCGGCCGGGTAATCAGGCGCTTGATCTGGCGGGCAATGATCAGCCACAGCAGCACGCTGAAGATCAGAATGCCCAGGCTGGCCGTCAGGGTCCCGGTGTAGAACGCCACGGGCAGTTCGCTCGTGGCCACCAACAGCAGGTGCCCTGGTGCAGTGCCGGGGCGGGGCAGGGTGATGACTTGATTGGTGCGAAACTCGGTGGCCTGCCAGTCTTCGATATGCCGGAAACGCTTCGGCAGTTCCAGGTTGTCGCCATGCTGCAATTGCGCCAATTGCTCGCCCTTTGCGTCATACAGGACTGCCGCGCGCAACGGCGAATAGCTGTTGAGTTCGTTTAGCAGGCGCTCGGCGCTTTGTGGTGACTCCAGGGCTTCGGAGGCCAGGCTCGGGTTGGATATCAGCCGGCCGATGGTCTGCAGGGCCTGGGGTGCCATGCTTTCCTGGGAGATGTAGTACGCGGCGCTGATAAAGGTCAGGTTGGCAACCAGCAGGACGGTGACCATCAGTACCAGCAGGGCGGCTAGCAGTTTCTGGCCGACGGGCAGGTTTTCAAGGCGCTGGCGCAATGGCATCGGATTCATCGCTGAAAAGGAACAAGTGGCCAGCGTAGCCGCTGCTCAGTCACTGGGCAATCCAAGGCTTTGCAGGCGAGCGATCAACCTTGACTCAAGCTGATTGAGGTGAGGCAGGTTCAATTGATGACGCCCGGCCACTTTGCAGGCGTAGCCCAACAGGTAGCTGATTTCTGTGCGGYGCTGGTTTGTGACGTCCTGATGCATCGAGGAGTAGTTGTCTGCGGTGGCGTGAATCACCCGTTCGACTTCCTGCTGCAGGTTTTCGGCCGCTGCCGGCTGACCACAACGCTCAAGCAACTCCACCAGTTCGCCGCACAGAGTAGCGACTTCGCAGTGATGTTGCTGCAAACCGCCGTTGCGGCAATCGTGCAGCACCGTCAGCGGATTGATCGCACAGTTAAGGGCGAGTTTGCGCCATAACCTGGTCAGGATTTCGGTGCTCCACTCGTGGGGGATGCCGGCAGCGCTCAGGTCATCGAGCCAGATCGGCGCCACCGGATGGCTCGCATCCCCCAGCCAGGTGAAGCCATGCCCGGCAAACACCACGCGCCAATCGCCATCGCGGAAGGCGCCTTCGGTGCTCGATGCATAGATGCAGCGTGCCTGAGGCACCTGTGCCGCCACCGCGTCCTGACTGCCCAGGCCATTTTGCAGCAGGATCAGTTCGGCACCTGGGGCCAGACGTGGCGCCAGTCGGGCCACCGCGCTTTCGGTATCGTAGGCCTTGCACGCCACCAGCAGGCGGTTGATCGGTTGGGTGCTGTCGGCTGTCTCGGCGGGCACGGCATAGTGTTGCGCCTCGCCGTGTTCCACCAGTGTCAATCCACCGACCGCCTCATAGGCCTGCAGCCTCGCGGTGTCCCGCAGGATCAGCCTCACCGGCACTCCAGTCCGTGCCAGACGTGTCGCCCATAAAGTGCCGAGGCTGCCGGCGCCCAGAACATGCCAGGTGGTAGACATCAGCTTTTTGCTCTGTTTAAGGCGTGCATCGGCAGCTCACAGTGAATGATGGGAAAGACCCGTTATAATCAGCGCGGATTTTAACCGCAAGCCAGGCGTGCTCCATCAGTGCGCCTTTAAATTTGGAGAGATTACATGCCGTCGTTCGACGTGGTATCCGAACTGGACAAACACGAAGTCACCAACGCGGTCGAGAACGCCGTCAAGGAACTCGATCGTCGTTATGACCTGAAAGGCAAAGGCAGCTTCGAGTTCAAGGAAAAAGACCTGACCGTCAACCTGACCGCGGAAGCGGATTTCCAGCTCGAAGCGATGATTGAGATCCTCAAGCTGGCGCTGGTCAAGCGCAAAATCGACGTGCAGTGCCTTGAAGTCAAGGACGCGTTCGCGTCGGGCAAGCTGATGAAACAGGAAGCCGTCCTCAAGGAAGGTATCGACAAGGAACTGGCGAAGAAAATCGTCGCTCACGTCAAAGATGCCAAGCTCAAGGTCCAGGCTGCCATTCAGGGCGAGCAGGTTCGTATTACCGGCAAGAAGCGTGACGACCTGCAAGAAGCCATTGCGGTGCTACGGGCCAAGGAATTCGGTATGCCACTGCAGTTCAACAACTTCCGCGACTGACCCTTGAAAGCGGGAACCTCTTGGCGTTTGCGACGTCGGAGGCCCAAGCAACGGCAGAAACGATTGAGCCCGTCGCGGCTCGATCTTTCTGCCGCTTTTTTTACGCATGCCGGGTAGCCGGAAACAGGAGAGAGTAGATGGACTTAAATGCCGAGKTAGACAATCTGGTCAAGGTATCCCAAACCTGGATCCCGATGATCATGGAATACGGCAGCCGTGTACTGCTGGCGGTCATCACCCTGGCCATCGGCTGGTGGCTGATCAACAAGGTCACGAAAAAGCTCGGCGGCCTGATTGCATTGCGTAATGCCGACCTGGCGCTGCAAGGCTTTATCAGCAGCTTGGCAAACATCATCCTCAAGATCCTGCTGATCGTCAGCGTGGCCTCGATGATCGGCGTGGAAACCACTTCGTTTGTCGCGGCGATTGGTGCGGCAGGCCTGGCCATTGGCTTGGCCTTGCAGGGCAGCTTGGCGAACTTCGCCGGCGGCGTGCTGATTCTGTTGTTCCGCCCGTTTCGTATCGGTGACTGGATCGAGGCTCAGGGTGTCGCCGGTACTGTCGACAGCATCCAGATTTTCCATACCGTACTGCGCACCGGTGACAACAAAACTATCATCGTGCCCAACGGTAATCTGTCGAACGGCATTATCACCAACACCAATCGTCAGCCGACCCGCAAAGTGGTGTTTGATGTAGGCGTCGATTACGAAGCGGACTTGCAGAAAGCCCGAGAAGTGTTGCTGGAACTGGCCAAGGATCCGCGTGTATTGATTGACCCGGCACCTCAGGCAGTCATTTCGACATTGGGTGACAGTTCTATCACTGTCTCCCTGCGTGTCTGGGTGAAGACGGCGGATTATTGGGATGTGATGTTCATGTTCAACGAACTGTCCCGTGATCGTCTGAGAGAGGCCGGCATCGATATTCCATTTCCACAGCGGGTTATTCGCGTGGTTCAGGAGTCGGCGGTGCAGTAAGAGGTGTGCGGTTAGTGCCTGACTTCTTGGTCAGGCATGTACTGCAGAGTCTGTTTGGTTAAATGTTGTACAGCAAACAACGAAAAAGGCCCATCGAAGATGGGCCTTTTTTTGATTACCGCGAACTAACTTTCTGCGATTACAGAATGTTGAGCGGGTAGTCGGTGATCAGGCGGAACTCAGAGATATCGCCTTCGCCTTCGTCAGCATTGGCGGTGTGCCATGCTTGACGGATGCGGAACGACAGATCTTTGGCTGGGCCGGATTGAACGACGTACTTGGCTTCCACGTTGGTTTCGTGGTGTTTGCCGTCTGCACCGTACAGACCGGTGTAGGTGCTGTTCGATGGAGTGTTGGTACCATCGATGTTCCAACCATTCACGTAACGGACCATGAAGCTCAGGCCAGGTACGCCGTACTCGGCCATTTTCAGGTCGTAACGGGCTTGTACCGACTTCTCGCCAGGGGCGTTGAAGTCAGAGTACTGAATGGAGTTGGCGAGGAAGATCGAGTCGCCACCACGGTTGTTGTCACCCACACCGATGTAGTCGAACGGGGTATCGCCGTTGACCTTCTGGAACGCCAGGGTCAGGGTGTGTGCTTTCAGGAACGAGTAAGCAGCGGCCAGGGAGTAGGCGGTGTTGCTGATGTCGCCTGCTTTAGCGTTACCGGTATCCTTGGTGTTGTAGATGTTACCGTCGAAGTTGATCGAGTTATCGCCGCCCAGTGCGAGGGTGTAGTTCGCGTTGGCGTAGTACTGGTTCCAGACGTCKTCGAGCTTGGCACCGTAGAGCGATACGCTCAGGTCCGGGGTAATGCCGTACTTGCCACCGAAGTAGTCGATGGAGTTGGCTGTCACGCCAGCGTAAGTAGCGAACAGTTCGCCGTCACGAGCGTTGCGGTCCTGGCTGGTTGCCGAGTAGAAGTGACCGGCTTCGAGGTCGAGGTCTTTAACTTCGCTGCTCTGCAGCTGGATACCGCTGGCAGTCTGGTGAAGGATACGGGAACCGCCTACAGCGAACACCGGAGAGGTGCTTGGCTGCATGTCGCCGATTTTCAGCTCGGTCTTGGAGATGCGGAACTTGGCGGCAGCGCCGGCTTTGCCCTGGCTGTTGTTGACTTCGCCATCAGAGTCCACGGACATGTTGCCGGAACCTGCATATTTGTCGGAACCGTCCAGCTTAATGGCCAGTTGGCCCCAAGCTTCAACGCCAACACCGATCAGACCTTGGGTGTAGCCCGAGCTGTACATGCCCTGAATGCCCTGGGTCCAGTCTTTGTCATCGACTGCGCCGTTTTTCTTGTTACGGTTGTAGTAGTAGTTGCGAACCAGCAAGTCGAGTTTGCTGTCTTCAACGAAACCTTTGGCTTCGGCCTGGTCGCTTACGAAAGGTGCGGCTACTGCCAACTGAGTACTGGCTGCTGCTGCAACTGCCAGTGCGATCATGCTCCACTTCATCACGCGCATCGTGATTTGCTCCTTTGGTTTTAGAAGAGTACTGCCGTCCCACCTGATTTATTATCTGGGCGGCTCTTTCTTTTTGTGTCGGCGCAAACTTATATCACGCCGACAATGTTGGCGATACTTGCGTATCTAACCTTTCGCCTTCTTTACGACCCTGTCGCAAACAGCGTGGTAGATGTCGCAAATTTTCCGCTCCGACGCAACAGGGCTGACAGCTTTTATGCTGTTTTCTGAGTCTTGGCGCCGGTAAAAAGAGTCCTGGTGAAACGTTTGAATCTCCATCGGGCTACCTTGCCACTGTTTTTTTTGCCTGAGGGCCTCCGCTTCCAGCGGGTGTCACATCAGGCGATGTTGGGTATGAATGCAACAAGCGTGCACAAATTCGAATTTTGTTGCAGCTTTTTTCAAAATGATTGTCTGGCGCTGTAAAAACCTCATGAAACCGGGGGGGCAAGCGCGTTTAGTTTGGGCTTGACGCCTTGCCTGGCATCATGTTGCACCCTTCTGGTCGACTGCCTTACAAACAAAAATGTTACCGGTTCACCCCGCCAGTGAGTAGAAGGCGGATGTCGAAGCACTCAGCGTAGACCCACTGTGCGGTTTTGGTGCAAAAAATTTTTTAACCTTGTAATGAATTCATTCCTGTTGACCGCTTGTCTGGCGCGAACTCTTCGTTGCTAATCAGTCATTTCGGCGTTTTTTGCCGGCTGATCGGTTCTGTAGTGGTGCGCAGCAGCGAAAAATGTCTCATTCGGGGGCGGGGTGTCAGCTTTTCGCAGGCGCTCGTGACCTCTGTGCCAGGTTCGTCGTGAAGCATGCGCCGTTCGCAGGTATGCTGCCGTCCGGTCGTTTGGCGCGCCGTCCCGTCAGGATGGGCGCTAAKCTGAAAAATGATGGCCCGGCGGGAGTACGCGCAGTGTTCGCTTTAGATCCACGACTTCAACAAGACACGTTACCGATTGGGGACTTTCCACTCTGCCGGTTGCTGCTGTCCAATGATTCGAACTATCCCTGGTTCATCCTGGTGCCTCGTCGTGAGGCTATCAGTGAGATATTTCAGTTGGATGTCGCAGACCAGCAGCAGCTTTGGCAGGAGACGACGGCGCTGTCGCAAGCGCTCAAGGACTCGTTCAATGCGGACAAATTGAATGTTGCGGCGCTGGGTAATGTCGTCAGTCAGTTGCACATGCATGTGATTGTGCGCAAGCGCGAAGATGCCGCCTGGCCAGCGCCGGTTTGGGGTAAACATCCGGCAAAATCCTACAGTTCGGAGCAAATCGCCGCCATTCGCGAACGTTTGCGCCTGATATTGACCGATGATTTTACGTTTCTGGAGGGCTGAACCATGATCCTGGAAGAACGCGTTACCGATCTCGAAAGCCGTCTGGCCTTTCAGGATGACACCATCCAGGCATTGAATGATGTACTGGTCGCGCAGCAGCGGGTGGTCGAGCGTCTGCAACTGCAAATGGCTGCGCTGCTCAAGCGGCAGGAGGAAATGGTCGGCCAGTTCGAGTCGTTCGAGGAGGAAGCGCCGCCGCCGCACTATTAAGCAACACGCAGGCATAAAAAAACCGCGGACAGCTCGGCTGTGCGCGGTTTTTTTCGCCTTGAATCAGCGACGTGGCAGTGCGGCGATCACATCTTCGGCTTGCAGGCCCTTGTCACGATTCATGACAGAGAACTCCACGCGCTGGCCTTCTACGAGGACGCGGTGACCTTCACCRCGAATGGCCCGAAAGTGGACGAAGATATCGTCGCCGGAGTCGCGGGAAATGAAACCGAAGCCTTYGGACGTGTTGAACCATTTGACGGTGCCGGTATCGCGGTTGCTCATGTCGTAGCTTGGCGAGGCGGCGGCCGGTGACGATTTGTAGAAGCTGATACCCAGATGCAGGGCAACAGCGATCAGGGCTGCGACCAGGCTGAACAAGACGGCAGGTTGACCGGCGATGACAGGCATCGGTGCGATCAGCGTCAGGGTTTGCAGGACCACACTCAGAACCAGCAGGGCGCTGACCAGGTTTTGCAGTTGGTGGCGTGGACCTTTGTTCCAGTAAGGGATGACAGGTGCAAGCGTGAGGTTGAGCAGGCCGAAAAAGGCCAGGTACAGCGCGTCAGGTTGTTGCAGGTAAGGTAAGGCTTCGGATTGCAGGCTAGGGATGAAGGACAGCAGCAAGGCCGCTGCGCCTATCAACAGATGGACGATTTTCAACATTTTAATTAACTCACGTTAAGACAGCTCACAAGGAAGAGCTGATGGCGCACGGTTCGCTTCAAGATAATAAAGAGGCGTTGGACACGTGCCCGGTATCAGCCTATGCGCCATACCCGGAAAAATAGGCACTGGCGACACGCTGTCTATTTAACAGCAAAGCCGCAGGCTACTCAAATCAGGGCGTCCGGCGGCTCGTTTGAGGCAATTTGCCGTGGGTTGGTCGAAGTTCAAAGGCTGTGATGCGACGGCAGGCTTGCTAGAGAGGTTGGGCGCCTGTTGGATGAAGCTCGTCACCTTTAGGGAGGGGGGTAATCGGTCGATGCAGCCGATTGGCTAAATCTTTCAGTGGGTGTTTCTTAGTGTTCGCGCTCTTCTTTCCTACATCATTCAATCCTGTGTTTCTGAAGGGGGCGTCACTTCACTGCGTGGGAAATTGTCCGGAGTAGGGCGTTTTCCAGGATCTGCCAAGAGTTGTTGGCTTGTCCTACGTCGAAGGTCGGGAAGTCGTCTGGCTATACCTCTGCACCTGCGTTTTTATATGTCGACAGACAGTTGTTCTTAACGAAACCAGGATGGCAAAGGAGTGTCAGCGTTATGGTTTATGAACGGCAAGAAGAGGGGCGATACGGTTCGCACAGGGATGTAAGGGTCGATCCGTTTGTTCGCGAGTTCGATATGGGGTTGGCCCAGCCCTTGTCCCGCTCCGTACGATTGAATGGCTTCGCAACCTGTTTACGGCTTGAACAGGTTTATTGGGATATTTTGGGGGCGATGGCCCGGGCCAATGGTTGCTCGGTCAGTAGTCTGTTATCTCATGTGGATCGCGAAGTTCACTTGCGTCACGGCGGGGTAAGGAACTTCAGTGGATTGGTGCGGGTTGTCTGCGTCGTGCACAGCCTCAAGGAAGGGAGGGGCGTCGTCACGCCCTAGCCTGGGCGACGAAAGCTGCAGAGTGTCGGTCTGTGCAGTCTTACGGCTGCACAGGCCGCATTTAATGGATATAATCCCGCTCTTTGCCGCAAAACCCTGCGTGTGCGGTAGCAATCTGATCGCCGAGACAACTCCATGCCGATGTACGATTATCAATGTGCTTCCTGTGGTCATCAGTTGGAAGCCATTCAAAAGATCAGCGATGCACCGCTGGTCGACTGCCCTGCCTGTCAGGCGCCAGAGCTTAAAAAGTTGCTGTCCATGCCGGGCTTCCGCCTCAGCGGCACGGGTTGGTACGAAACCGATTTCAAGACCGGTTCCAAGAAGAACCTGGCCGGCGGCGACAAAGCTGACTAAGGTCTGGAACCTGAGTTGAACGACACGCGTGCTCTTGCATCACCCGGCGACTTTTTTAAAGGCGGGGCTGCTGTAGGATCTCCACCGAATTTCGAATTACGAGAAGTGAAACCACGACCATGATGCGCAGCCATTATTGCGGCCAACTGAACGAAAGCCTGGACGGCCAGAAAATTACCCTTTGCGGATGGGTCCATCGTCGCCGTGACCACGGTGGGGTGATTTTCCTCGATATCCGTGATCGTGATGGTCTGGCCCAGGTCGTGTTCGATCCGGACCGCGCTGAAACCTTCGCCGCAGCCGATCGCGTGCGCAGCGAGTACGTCGTGAAGATCACCGGCAAGGTTCGCCTGCGTCCGGCCGGTGCGACCAACGCCAACATGGCGTCAGGCATGATCGAAGTGCTGGGCTACGAGCTGGAAGTGCTGAACGAATCGGAAACGCCGCCGTTCCCGTTGAACGAGTTCTCCGACGTCGGCGAAGAAACCCGCCTGCGCTATCGCTTCCTCGACCTGCGTCGCCCGGAAATGGCCGAGAAGCTGCGCCTGCGTTCGCGCATGACCACCAGCATCCGTCGCTTCCTGGACGAGAACGGCTTCCTTGACGTGGAAACGCCGATCCTGACCCGCGCCACCCCTGAAGGTGCGCGTGACTACCTGGTACCGAGCCGCACGCACGCCGGTTCGTTCTTCGCCTTGCCGCAATCGCCGCAGCTGTTCAAGCAACTGCTGATGGTGGCCGGCTTCGATCGTTACTACCAGATCGCCAAGTGCTTCCGTGACGAAGACCTGCGGGCCGACCGTCAGCCGGAATTCACCCAGATCGACATCGAGACCAGCTTCCTCGATGAAAAAGAGATCATGGGCCTGACCGAGCAAATGATCCGCAACCTGTTCAAGGAAGTGCTGGATCTGGAATTCGGCGATTTCCCGCACATGACCTTCGAAGAAGCCATGCGCCGCTACGGTTCCGACAAGCCAGACCTGCGTAACCCGCTGGAACTGGTGGACGTGGCCGATCAGCTCAAGGAAGTCGACTTCAAGGTGTTCAGCGGCCCGGCCAACGACCCGAAATGCCGAATCGCCGCCTTGCGCGTACCTGGCGGGGCAAGCATGCCGCGCAAGCAGATCGACGATTACACCAAGTTTGTCGGTATCTACGGTGCCAAGGGCCTGGCGTACATCAAGGTCAACGAGCGCGCTGCCGGTGTTGACGGTCTGCAATCGCCGATCGTGAAAAACATCCCTGAGGCCAACCTCAACGTGATCCTCGATCGCGTCGGTGCGGTCGACGGCGATATCGTGTTCTTCGGCGCCGACAAGGCGAAGATCGTCAGCGAAGCCCTGGGCGCACTGCGGATCAAGCTGGGCCACGACCTGGACCTGCTGACCTGCAAGTGGGCGCCAATGTGGGTCGTCGACTTCCCGATGTTCGAAGAAAACGACGACGGCAGCTTCACCGCCTTGCACCACCCGTTCACCGCACCGAAGTGCACCCCGCAAGAGCTGGAAGCCAACCCGGCTGGCGCTCTGTCCCGTGCCTACGACATGGTATTGAATGGTACCGAGCTGGGTGGCGGTTCGATCCGTATCCACCGTAAAGAGATGCAGCAGTCGGTGTTCCGTCTGCTGGGCATCAACGAAGCGGAACAGGAAGAGAAATTCGGCTTCCTGCTCGATGCCCTGAAATACGGTGCACCGCCGCACGGTGGTCTGGCCTTCGGCCTGGACCGTCTGGTGATGCTGATGACCGGCGCCCAGTCGATCCGTGAAGTGATCGCCTTCCCGAAAACCCAGAGCGCGGCAGACGTCATGACTCAGGCACCGGGCCAGGTGGATGCCAAGGCATTGCGCGAACTGCACATTCGTCTGCGCGAAACGCCTAAGGCCGAGTAAGGCTGACCTGAAGGGCGCATCTGTGGATGCGCCCTTTCTTTATAGATAGAGCTGTTCAAGATTTTTGTTTGCCGGCCGGCGCAATACAGCGCAGCGGGCAATGTTTCAAAGAGAATTCGGAGCGAGTTATGGCAGGTCATTCCAAGTGGGCGAACATCAAGCACCGCAAAGAACGTCAGGATGCCAAAAAAGGCAAGATTTTCACCAAGTGGATTCGTGAGCTGACTGTCGCGGCCCGCCAGGGCGGCGGTGATCCAGGTTCCAACCCGCGTCTGCGCCTGGCGTTGGACAAGGCCCTTGGCGCGAACATGAGTCGCGACATCATCGATCGGGCAGTCGCCCGTGGTGCCGGTGCCGCCGATACCGACGACATGGTCGAGCTGACCTACGAAGGTTACGGCCCGGGCGGCGTGGCGGTGATGGTCGAATGCATGACCGACAACCGTAATCGCACCGCAGCCGCTGTTCGCCATGCGTTCAGCAAGTGCGGTGGTAACCTGGGGACTGACGGTTCGGTGGCCTATCTGTTCGAACGCAAGGGGCAGATCTCCTTCGCGGCTGGCGTTGACGAAGACGCACTGATGGAAGCGGCCATGGAAGCTGACGCTGATGACGTGGTGACCAACGAAGACGGTTCGATCGACGTTTTCACCTCGTTTGCCGGGTTCTATTCCGTGCGTAACGCACTGGAAGCGGCGGGTTTCAAAGGTGACGACGCGGAAATCGTCATGTTGCCGACCACCAGCGCCGAACTCGATCTGGAAGGCGCCGAGAAAGTCCTCAAGCTGATCGACATGCTCGAGGACCTGGATGACGTGCAAAACGTCTATTCCAACGCGGATATCCCGGAGTCGGTGGCTGCACAGCTCGGTTGATTTGCCTTTTGTAGGAGCGAGCTCGCTCCGGGCGGCGCTCCGACGAAAAACCTGAGAGCGGCGTTCATTCAAGTCAGCCGCGTTATCGTTGACGTCCATCGCGAGCAAGCTCGCTCCTACATTCAAAGCCTGCAGGCGTTATGACTTTAATTCTTGGTATCGACCCCGGTTCGCGCATCACCGGTTATGGTGTGGTTCGCGATACCGGCCGTGGCTGCGAGTATGTGGCTTCCGGCTGCATTCGTACCGGTGCCGGCGAGCTGCATGAGCGACTGCAGATTGTTTATCGCGGGGTGCGGGAGATCATTCAGACTTACCATCCGGTGACCATGGGGATCGAAAAGGTGTTCATGGCCCGTAACGCCGATTCCGCCCTGAAACTGGGGCAGGCCCGTGGCGCCGCGATCGTGGCAGGTGCCGAGGAAAGCCTGGAAATTGCCGAATACACCGCAACCCAGGTCAAGCAGGCGGTCGTAGGCACCGGCGCGGCCAATAAGGAGCAGGTGCAGATGATGGTCATGCACATGCTCAAGCTGACCAGTAAACCGCAGATCGATGCTTCGGACGCCCTGGCCATCGCCATCTGCCATGCTCATACCCGCTCCAGCCTGTTGCCCCATGGTCTGGGCGCAGCACGCAGTCGTGGCGGGCGCCTGCGTCTCTGATAGCATCAGCAATCATTTTTATGGAGTGGGGTGTTTCGCCTGGGTTGTCGGCGGCATTCCCTCGCTCTATCAGTCGCTGGCCCAGAGCTGGCCAACGCTCAAGGATTTGTAACGTGATTGGACGTTTGCGCGGCACCCTGGCTGAGAAGCAGCCTCCGCATCTGATTCTGGATGTAAATGGCCTGGGCTATGAACTTGAAGTGCCCATGACGACCCTTTACCGCTTGCCGTCGGTCGGTGAACCGCTGACCTTGCACACCCATTTGGTCGTGCGCGAAGACGCACAGTTGCTCTATGGTTTTGTCGGCAAGCGTGAGCGCGACTTTTTTCGCGAGTTGATCCGCCTCAATGGTGTCGGGCCGAAACTGGCGCTGGCCTTGATGTCGAGCCTGGAGGTCGACGAACTGGTTCGTTGCGTACAGTCCCAGGACACGTCGGCGCTGACCAAGGTCCCGGGCGTCGGCAAGAAAACCGCCGAACGCTTGCTGGTGGAACTCAAGGATCGCTTCAAGGCCTGGGAAACCGTACCGGCCATGTTCGCCCTGGTGCCGAACCAGCCGGATGGACCGGCCCCGGTGAACACTGCAGAGACTGACGCCGTCAGCGCCTTGATTTCCCTCGGCTACAAGCCCCAGGAAGCGAGCAAGGCGGTGTCTGCGATCAAGGAGAAAGATTTGAGCAGTGAAGACATGATCCGCCGCGCCTTGAAGGGAATGATCTAAGTGATTGAAGCTGATCGTCTGATCGCTGCCACGCACAGCCCGCGTGAGCGCGAAGAAGTCCAGGACCGTGCCATTCGCCCGGTCAGCCTGGCCGAATACATTGGCCAGCCGACCGTTCGCGAGCAGATGGAGTTGTTCATTCAGGCTGCTCGCGGTCGTAACGAATCCCTGGATCACACGCTGATCTTCGGGCCGCCCGGCCTGGGCAAGACCACCCTCGCCAACATCATCGCCCAGGAAATGGGCGTGTCGATCAAGAGCACCTCGGGGCCGGTGCTGGAGCGACCTGGTGACCTGGCGGCGCTGTTGACCAACCTTGAGCCTCACGATGTGCTGTTCATCGATGAAATCCATCGCCTGTCGCCTATCGTTGAAGAGGTGCTGTACCCGGCCATGGAGGATTTCCAGCTCGACATCATGATCGGCGAAGGCCCGGCCGCGCGTTCGATCAAGCTGGATCTGCCGCCGTTCACCCTGGTCGGCGCAACGACGCGGGCGGGGATGCTGACCAACCCGTTGCGAGACCGTTTCGGGATCGTCCAGCGCCTGGAGTTCTACAACAACGCCGACCTGTCGACAATTGTCAGTCGCTCGGCAAGCATCCTTGGTTTGCCGCTGGACCCGGAAGGTGCTTTCGAAATCGCCCGCCGTGCCCGTGGCACTCCACGAATCGCTAACCGTTTGTTGCGCCGGGTGCGCGATTTCGCCGAGGTTCGCGCCAAAGGCCACATCACCAAGCCGATTGCCGACCTGGCGCTGAACCTGCTGGATGTCGACGAGCGTGGCTTCGACCATCAGGACCGGCGTCTGTTGTTGACCATGATCGAGAAGTTCGAC
Source organism: Pseudomonas sp. P4_C3 (assembly GCF_056402075.1). Classification (NCBI taxonomy): domain Bacteria; kingdom Pseudomonadati; phylum Pseudomonadota; class Gammaproteobacteria; order Pseudomonadales; family Pseudomonadaceae; genus Pseudomonas; species Pseudomonas sp. P4_C3. The sequence goes on along the minus strand of NZ_JBFUIC010000006.1, from coordinate 35,573 downwards.
GGCGGGCCAGTCGGGGTCGACAGCCTGGCTGCCGCCATCAGCGAAGAACGTCACACCATTGAAGATGTGCTGGAGCCCTATCTGATCCAGCAGGGCTACATCATGCGCACGCCACGGGGGCGAGTGGTGACGCGGCATGCCTACCTGCATTTCGGTTTAAACATTCCGTCACGATTGGGCGAAATGCCCGTGGTAGACGAGTTTCTCGATGCCGCTGACGATTAATTAACATTGCGTGCTGATTTTTTCGGGCAATGTAGGGTCCCAGGACCGTACTTTCACGTGAAAGCCGCAGAACAATGAAAAACAGTTGCCATGCCGGATTGGCAACCTGAGGAGTAAGCACTAGAGTATGCGCGCGCAAAACGGGCTTGAGCCTTTCGCACATCGTTGTCGCGTTTATTACGAGGACACCGATGCGGGGGGCATCGTGTATTACGTTAATTACCTCAAGTTTATGGAACGGGCTCGAACCGAGCGGCTACGAGATCTGGGCTTTGCCCAATCGCAGCTTGCCGGGGAGGACCTGTTGTTCGTCGTGCATTCCAGCGAAGCGCGCTACCACGCGCCGGCGCGACTGGATGACGAACTGCTGGTAAGCGCTGAAGTAATCGAATTGAACCGTGCCAGCCTGCGCTTCAAGCAACAGGTCAGGCGGGCAACGGATAATGCACTGCTCTGCGAAGGGCAGTTTCTGGTGGCCTGTGTGCGCACTGAAAGTTTGAAACCCCGGGCCATTCCCGAAGCTCTACGAGCGGCCTTTGCCGACGTGAGCGGCGCGGGTACACACTCAAAGCAGGAGATAAAGCGTGGAAGCTAACGTCGTCGACCATTCCTCCATGTGGAGCTTGGTCAGCAATGCCAGTATCGTGGTGCAACTGGTAATGCTGATCCTGGTAGCCGCATCGGTGACCTCATGGATCATGATCTTTCAGCGCAGCAACCTGCTGCGCGCCGGTCGACGTGCCCTGGAGAGCTTCGAAGAGCGCTTCTGGTCAGGTATCGACCTGTCCAAGCTGTACCGTCAGGCCGGCAGCAATCCGGACCCTGATTCGGGCGTCGAGCAAATCTTCCGGGCCGGTTTCAAGGAATTCTCCCGTCTGCGCCAGCAGTCAGGCGTTGACCCGGAAGCGGTCATGGAAGGCGTGGCGCGTGCCATGCGCGTTGCCATTTCCCGCGAAGAAGAAAAGCTCGAGCAGAGCCTGCCCTTCCTGGCCACCGTTGGTTCCGTCAGCCCGTACATCGGTCTGTTCGGTACGGTCTGGGGCATCATGAACTCCTTCCGCGGTCTGGCGACCGCCCAACAAGCGACCCTGGCCACTGTGGCCCCGGGTATCGCCGAAGCACTGATCGCCACCGCGATCGGTCTGTTCGCCGCCATTCCAGCCGTTATCGCTTACAACCGTTTTGCTGCTCGCAGTGAAACCCTGCTGGGCCGCTACTACACCTTCGCCGACGAGTTCCAGGCGATCCTGCACCGCAAAGTGCACACCAGCGAAGAATAAGCAGGTAATTTCCAATGGCTTTAATCGCTCGAGCTCGCAAAAAGCGCAAGCCGGTCGCCGAGATGAACGTGGTGCCTTACATCGACGTGATGTTGGTGCTGCTGGTGATCTTCATGGTGACCGCGCCGATGCTCAATCAGGGCGTGAAAGTTGATCTGCCCAAGGTTTCCAGCGAAGCCTTGCCGCAGGACAACAACACCCAGGTCCTGACCATTTCCATCAAATCCGACAAGACCTACTACTGGAACCTTGGCAGCGAAGTCGACACCGAAAAGCAGCAGGATCGGGCCATGACCCTGCCGCAGATGACTGACGCGGTGACCAAGATCATTCGCGTCGGCAACGAAGGCGGCAAGCGTACCCAGGTCTTCATCCGCGGCGACAAGAGTGTCGATTACGGCTCCGTCATGGGGGCCATGGGCGGGTTGCAGAAGGCCGGGGTCGGTAATGTTGGCTTGATTACCGAGGCGCCCTGATGCAGCAACAGCGAGAGCCGTCCGCCTCGGAAAGCTACTTCTGGCCTAGTGTCTGGGCGATTGGCTTGCACGTGCTGGTGTTCGGCATGCTGTTCGTCAGCTTTGCCTTTACCCCGGAACTGCCGCCGGCCAAGCCGATTGTCCAGGCGACCTTGTACCAGCTGAAATCGAAAAGTCGGGCGACCACCCAGACCAATCAGAAGATTGCCGGTGAGGCGCAGAAATCTGCTGCGCGTCAGACCGAAGTCGAGCAGATGGAACAGAAAAAGGTCGAGCAGGAAGCGGTGAAGGCTGCGGAACAAAAGAAAGAAGAGGCGGCTCAAAAGGCCGAAGAAGCCAAGAAGGCCGACGAGGCGAAGAAAGCGGACGAGGCGAAAAAGGCTGATGAAGCCAAAAAAGCCGACGATGCGAAGAAAACCGCGGAAGCCAAGAAGGCAGAAGAGAAACAATTGGCTGATATAGCCAAGAAGAAAGCTGAAGAAGAAGCCAAGAAAGCTGCAGAAGAAGAGGCCAAGAAAGCGGCAGCTGAAGAAGCCAAGAAAAAGATCGTCGAAGACGCGAAGAAGAAAGCCGCGGAAGACGCCAAGAAGAAAGCTGAAGCTGAAGAGGCGAAGAAGAAAGTCGCCGAGGAAGCGAAGAAGAAAGCTACTGCCGATGCTGCGAAGAAGAAATCGCAGGACGCGGCACGTAAATCCGCCGAAGACAAAAAGGCCCAGGCCCTGGCAGATTTGCTTTCCGACACGCCGCAGCGTCAGCAGGCGTTGGCCGATGAGCAGGGCGACGAAGTCGCCGGCAGTTTCGATGACCTGATTCGTGCGCGTGCAGCGGAAGGCTGGGCTCGTCCACCTTCGGCACGCAAAGGCATGACGGTCGTATTGCAAATCGGCATGTTGCCGGACGGTACGGTGACTTCGGTCAGCGTGTCCAAGTCCAGTGGCGACGGTCCGTTTGACGCCTCGGCTGTTGCAGCGGTGAAGAATATTGGACGTTTGACAGAAATGCAGGGAATGAAGCCGAGTGATTTCGCTCCGTATCGTTCATTCAAGATGACATTCACACCTGAGGATCTAGCCTTGTGAGAAACCTTCTTCGAGGAATGCTGGTCGTTATCTGCTGCATGGCAGGGATGGCGATGGCAGATGAGAAAAACATTCTGGTTACCAGTGGCAGCGATCGGGCGACCCCGATCGCCGTAGTACCGTTCGGCTTCCAGGGCGGTAGCGTGCTGCCGGACGACATGGCGGAAATCATCGGTAACGACCTGCGCAACTCGGGTTACTACTCGCCGCTTCCAAAGCAGAACATGATCAGCCAGCCGAGCCAGGCCAGCGAAATCATCTTCCGTGACTTCAAGGCGCTGGGTGCCCAGTACGTCATGGTCGGCAGCATTGTGCCGGCGGGCGGTCGCCTGCAGGTGCAATACGCACTGTTCAACGTCGCCACGGAGCAGCAAGTGCTGACCGGCAGCGTGTCGGGCGGCGTCGATCAGTTACGCGACATGGCGCACTACATCTCTGACCAGTCGTTCGAAAAACTCACGGGTATCAAGGGTGCCTTCTCGACTCGCCTGCTGTACGTAACGGCCGAGCGTTTCTCCGAGAACAACACTCGCTACACCCTGCAACGTTCGGACTACGACGGTGCCCGCGCCGTAACCCTGCTGCAATCGCGCGAGCCGATCCTGTCGCCGCGTTTCGCACCGGATGGCAAGCGCATCGCCTATGTCTCCTTCGAGCAGAAGCGTCCACGCATCTTCATGCAGAACATCGACACCGGTCGCCGTGAGCAGATCACCAACTTCGAAGGCCTGAACGGCGCGCCAGCCTGGTCGCCGGACGGCAATCGCCTGGCGTTCGTGCTGTCCAAAGACGGCAACCCGGACATCTATGTGATGAACCTGGGTTCGCGTCAGATCAGCCGCGTTACCAACGGTCCTGGCATCAACACCGAACCGTTCTGGGGCAAGGATGGCTCGACCATCTACTTCACGTCCGACCGTGGCGGCAAGCCGCAGATCTACAAGACCAGTGCCGGTGGTGGCRGTGCCGAACGCGTGACTTTCGTCGGTAACTACAACGCCAACCCTAAACTGTCGGCTGATGAAAAGACGCTTGTCATGATTCACCGTCAGGATGGCTTCACCAATTTCAAGGTGGCGGCCCAGGATTTGCAGCGCGGTAGTGTAAAAATCCTCACTGATAGCACTCTGGACGAGTCGCCTACTGTCGCGCCCAACGGCACCATGGTAATCTACGCCACCCGCCAGCAGGGCCGGGGAGTCTTGATGCTCGTGTCCATCAATGGACGCGTAAGGCTCCCGCTTCCTACCGCACAAGGCGAAGTCAGAGAACCTTCCTGGTCCCCTTACCTGAACTGACGCGGCGCTATACGTTGTACTTAACACACTGGGGTTCATTAGGAGTTTCACGATGGAAATGCTGAAGTTTGGTAAATTTGCTGCGCTGGCACTGGCCATGGCTGTAGCTGTAGGTTGCTCGTCCAAAGGCGGCGACAATGCCGGTGAAGGCGCGGTAGATCCAAACGCTGGTTACGGCGCAAACACTGGTGCAGTTGACGGCTCCCTGAGCGAAGAAGCTGCACTGCGCGCTATCACCACTTTCTACTTCGAATACGACAGTTCGGACCTGAAGCCAGAAGCCATGCGCGCTCTGGACGTTCACGCCAAAGACCTGAAAGCAAACGGCGCTCGCGTTGTTCTGGAAGGCAACACCGACGAACGTGGTACTCGTGAGTACAACATGGCTCTGGGCGAGCGTCGTGCGAAAGCCGTTCAGCGCTACCTGGTACTGCAAGGCGTTTCCCCAGCTCAGCTGGAACTGGTTTCCTACGGCGAAGAGCGTCCAGTTGCTACCGGCAACGACGAGCAGTCCTGGGCTCAAAACCGTCGCGTCGAACTGCGTAAGTAATTCGTCATGCGAACGTGCCGTCGTGCTGTAACTGTTTTGGCTCTCAGCCTCGCACCGTTTGCGGTGTGGGCTGCGGTTCCTGTGGTCGAGGACAACTCCGGCTATAACAATAGCGGGAACAGTTATCCGCCTGCGGGTTACGGTACGAACGGCGCCTATGCCGGGGGAGGGGTTTCGGCCCCTGTCTCGGCACAGGGCGAGCTGTTCAACCAACTGCAATCAATGCAGCAACAGATCGAGCGCCAGCAAGGTGCGATTGAAGTTCTGCAAAATGATGTAGCGCGCATGAAGCAGGAAAACCTGGAGCGATACCAGGATCTTGATCGGCGCATAGGAACCGGCGTTGCACCAGCCGCGAATCCTCAGAATTCTTCCACCGGTGGTGATTTGAATGCCCCCGGTGCAGCCGCAGGTGCGGCAGCTGGCGCAGCCGCCGCTCAAGCACCTGCCGCAGGTGGCGAGCCGGCAGATCCGGCGAAGGAAAAGCTCTATTACGATGCTGCCTTCGACCTGATCAAGGCCAAGGATTTCGACAAGGCCAGCCAGGCTTTCGCCGCATTCCTGCGCAAATACCCGAACAGCCAGTATGCGGGCAATGCCCAGTACTGGTTGGGCGAAGTGAACCTGGCCAAGGGCGATCTGCAAGGTGCAGGTCAGGCATTTGCCAAGGTTTCGCAGCTGTATCCCAAGCACGCCAAAGTGCCGGACTCGCTGTACAAGCTCGCTGATGTAGAGCGTCGCCTGGGTCATACCGACCGGGTCAAGGGCATTTTGCAGCAGGTGGTTTCCCAATATCCGGGTACTTCCGCTGCTCAATTGGCCCAGCGCGATCTGCAAAAAATGTAAGCCTGCTTGACCCGCTTCAAAGAAACCCGCGCTTGTCGCGGGTTTTTTCGTTAGAATTCACACCCTTTTTCTGAAACACGCTTTTTGGGATCTGCGCATTGCCGGGGTTCCTTGAAGTGCCTGACGGAGGCGGACAGCCTGTTTAGCTGTTACGCCCGTGGCGACTATGCAAGACACATTGAGAATCACCGAAGTTTTCTACTCGTTGCAGGGTGAGACTCGGACTGCCGGGCTGCCCACTGTTTTTGTGCGCCTGACCGGTTGTCCGTTGCGTTGCCAATACTGCGACAGCGCCTACGCGTTCACCGGTGGGACCATCCGCACCCTCGACGATATCCTCGAGCAGGTCGCCGGTTTTCGTCCGCGATACGTCTGTGTCACGGGCGGCGAGCCGCTGGCGCAACCCAACGCCATTCCCTTGCTCAAGCGCCTGTGTGACGCCGGTTACGAAGTGTCACTGGAAACCAGTGGCTCTATCGATATCTCGGCAGTAGATTCCCGGGTCAGTCGCGTTGTCGATCTGAAAACCCCGGGTTCGAAGGAAGCACACCGCAATCGCTACGAAAACATTGAGCTGCTCACGCCCAACGATCAGGTGAAGTTTGTCATCTGCTCGCGGGAGGACTATGACTGGTCCGTTTCCAAGCTGATCCAGTACGGTCTTAACCTGCGTGCCGGCGAAGTCCTGTTCTCGCCAAGTCACCATGATCTCAATGCCCGGGACCTGGCGGACTGGGTGGTGGCGGACAATCTGCCAGTGCGTTTGCAATTGCAGCTGCATAAATATCTATGGAATGACGAGCCGGGGCGCTGAAATGACTGAACAACTGAACACTGCTGAAAAACGTGCGGTCATCCTGCTGTCCGGTGGCCTGGACTCGGCGACCGTCGTGGCCATGGCGCGCGCCGAAGGCTACAGCTGCTACACCATGAGCTTTGACTACGGTCAGCGCTCTCACGCCGAACTGCACGCCGCCGAGCGTGTGGCGCGGGACCTGGGTGTGGTCGAGCACAAGGTGATCGGTCTGAACCTGAACGGCATGGGCGGCTCGGCGCTGACCGACAGCAGCATCGATATTCCGGAAGAGTTGGGTGAGGGCATTCCGGTGACTTACGTGCCTGCGCGTAACACGGTGTTCCTGTCCCTGGCCCTGGGCTGGGCTGAAGTACTCGGCGCACGTGACATCTTCATCGGTGTCAATGCGGTGGATTACTCCGGTTACCCGGACTGCCGTCCCGAGTTCATCGAATCGTTCGAGCGCATGGCCAACCTGGCAACCAAGGCCGGCGTGGAAGGCAATGGCTTCCGCATCCAGGCACCGCTGCAAAACCTCAGCAAGGCGCAGATCGTCCAGGCCGGCGTTAAGCTTGGCGTGGATTATGGTCTGACCGTTTCCTGCTATCAGGCCGACGATAACGGTCGTGCCTGCGGCAAGTGCGACAGCTGCCGACTGCGTGCAGAAGGCTTTGCGGCGGCCGGAATCAGCGATCCAACCCCTTATTTTTGATTTATTTCAAAATAGGTGTTGAATAGTCCTTAAAAATCAGTATTATACGCGCCACCACACAGCGGGTCGTTAGCTCAGTTGGTAGAGCAGTTGGCTTTTAACCAATTGGTCGTAGGTTCGAATCCCACACGACCCACCATTTTTGGCGGTTTAGAAAATCCGGAAGGCCCACGCAAGTGAGGATTTCCGGGTTTTTTTTTGCCCGCGATTCAAGTCAGCCTCGCTGCGGGCTGCTGCGCATGACGCAGGTCAGAATCATCTTTTGCATCCGTCGGATATTCTGTAGCCTTGCGCAGCTTCAACGCTGTCCGTGCCTGATGAATACTCACTTTCCCGGCGGTACCCTGTAGGGTCCGGAGCCGGGTGTATACTCGACTTTCGCGCGAATGCGCCTGCAGGTCTTGCGAACATGACGCAAATTTCCGAACGCCTTCTGGTTCAAGCCCACCTCGACGCCAAGCAGCCCAAGCCGCTGACCGCCGATGAAGAGGCTTATTACCGTGCCGCCATCGCTGCCGAGCTCAAGGCTCAGGACGCGGTGCTGGTGGCCCACTTCTATTGTGACCCTGTCATTCAGGCGCTGGCCGAAGAGACGGGCGGCTGTGTCTCCGACTCGCTGGAGATGGCCCGTTTCGGCAACGCCCATCCGGCCAAGACCGTGGTCGTCGCCGGCGTGAAGTTCATGGGTGAGACCGCCAAGATCCTCAACCCCGAAAAACGCGTGCTGATGCCGACGCTCGAAGCGACCTGTTCGCTCGACCTGGGTTGCCCGGTGGACGAATTTTCCGCGTTCTGCGATCAACACCCGGAACGCACGGTGGTGGTGTACGCCAACACTTCGGCTGCGGTAAAGGCCCGAGCGGATTGGGTGGTGACCTCAAGCTGTGCGCTGGAAATCGTCGAAAGCCTGATGGACAACGGCGAGACCATCATCTGGGGCCCGGACAAGCACCTGGGGACCTACATCCAGCGCCAGACCGGTGCTGACATGCTGCTGTGGGACGGTGCCTGCATCGTTCACGAAGAGTTCAAGTCCAAGCAGCTTGAAGACATGAAGGCGCTGTACCCGGATGCTGCGATCCTGGTGCACCCGGAGTCGCCGACATCGGTGATTGAACTGGCCGATGCCGTGGGCTCCACCAGTCAGTTGATCGCGGCGGCACAGAGCCTGCCGAACAAGACGCTGATCGTGGCGACCGACCGCGGCATCTTCTACAAGATGCAGCAGCTGTGCCCGGACAAGGTCTTTATCGAAGCCCCGACGGCAGGTAACGGCGCGGCGTGCCGCAGTTGTGCGCATTGCCCGTGGATGGCCATGAACACCCTTGAGCGCACGCTCAAGGCGTTGAAGGAAGGGGCGAACGAAATCTTTGTCGACCCGGCGCTGATCCCTCAGGCGATCCGCCCGCTCAAGCGCATGCTCGATTTCACCCAGGCGGCGCGGATGAAGCTGGCCGGTAACGCTTAAAAGCCAGAAAGCAAAAGATCGCAGCCTTCGGCAGCTCCTACAGGTGTAAATGAAACCCTGTAGGAGCTGCCGAAGGCTGCGATCTTTTTTGTGGGCGTTACTTGGTCTTCTTCGGAATCCGCACCAGTTCGGTATTGGAATACATGTCATGCCAGCTGCGTTTCTGTTTGTCGAACAACGACCAGAAGAATCCCAGACCAACACACAGCACCGAAGCAAGCGACACGACAAAGCGCAGCAACGCCTGCCACAGGCTGATGGATGAGCCATCGGCGTTCTGCACGCGGATGCACCAGACCTGCATGCCCAGCGTCTGACCGGACCAGGTCCAGAATTTGGCGAAGAAGCCGAACAGTACGAACAACAGCACCGTCGAGAGCAGGGGATCGCCGTCCAGCGCACCCGCTTCGGTCAGGGTGCGCATCCTTTCTTCGCCGATGATCGCCATCTGGATCATCTTGTAGATGCCGCTGGTGACGATCAGCAGGGCGGTACACAGCAGGAAATCATAGAACATGGCTGCCAGGCGACGACCCAGGCCAGCGGCAGGAAAGTCGCCCTGGGGAGTAAGCAGGTGTTTCGACATGGCAGGCTCTCGGCGAAAAAAGAAGCCATTTTACGGATTTACGTGCACAAAAAAGCCCCTGATGTCAGCATCAGGGGCTTTTTCGTTACAGAAGATTAACCTTCCGCTTGTACTTCGTCAGCCTGCATGCCTTTCTGGCCCTGCACGGCGATGAAAGTCACTTTCTGGCCTTCTTTCAGGCTCTTGAAGCCGTTGCCCTGGATGGCGCGGAAATGCACGAACAGATCCGGACCGCTTTCAGGAGTGATAAAACCAAAACCTTTCTCGTCGTTAAACCACTTGACGGTACCGCTCTGACGTTGGGACATTTCTTATTTCCTTTGACGCAAAAAATTAATGACAGCCTCCTTCTTGTGAAAGAGTACTGGGGCTGGTTGCAGGAGAGTAAGAAGACGTCGAACGGGATGTAGCTAACTTGTAGGCTACTGCCCAGGTCACGATTCCAAGCGACCCATGCAAACACAGTGAACAAACTCTACGCCAACTACGGGAGAAAAAACAAGCCCTGTGAAGGCCCCGTATTTCCTCAGGTTGATGGCAAAGTAAGTCCACTAGCGGGGGCTTATTCCCTGGTCTTGTTCAGTTGTTTTCGATCGTTATAAGCAAAGTTCATAATCGAAGCTTATAGCCAAACGATGCACTGTTATATGGCGGTTGCGTTACACATTAGTGCACCGTTAACGCAACCGCGTTACTTATAGGAACATTCAATCAGCCGCGATAGTAGCGTTGTGGAACAAATGGCATTTTGCTTACAAGCAAAGGCACCTTTTTCCCACGAACGATCGCCCAAACCGGTGTGTCCAGTGCGATATAAGCGCTGTCGACATAACCCATGGCCAGCGGCCCGCCCAGGGTTGGCCCGAAACCGCCGCTGCAGACGCTACCGATGATGTCGCCGGCTTCGTTGACGATCTCGGCGCCTTCACGCACGGGTGTACGTTCCTGTGGTAACAAACCTACACGTTTGCGGTTCACGCCTGCCTGTTGCTGGGCGAATACGGTTTCGGCGCCAGGGAAGCCACCGGCCCGTGCGCCATCAGTGCGACGTGGCTTGGAGATCGCCCACAGCAGGCTTGCCTCGATTGGGGTGGTGTCGGTGTTCATGTCGTGGCCGTACAGGCACAAACCCGCTTCCAGGCGCAGGGAGTCGCGGGCGCCAAGGCCGATGGCGGCCACTTCAGCTTCAGCCAGCAGTGCGCGAGCCAGGGCTTCGGCGTTCGCGGCGGGTACGGAAATTTCGAAACCGTCTTCACCGGTGTAACCCGAACGGCTGACAAAGCAGTCCACGCCCAGCAGCTTCGCGCGGGCGAACTGCATGAAGGTCATCTTCGCAACTGTAGGTGCCAGGCGTGCCAGCACGGTCACTGCAGCCGGGCCTTGCAGGGCGAGCAGGGCGCGCTCTTCGAACAGCGGCTCGATCGTGCACTGGTCGCCAATGTGCTTGCGCAGGTGGGCCAGGTCCTGGTCCTTGCAGGCGGCGTTGACCACCAGGAACAGTTCGTCGTTGCCCAGGTTGGCGACCATCAGGTCGTCGAGAATGCCGCCGGTCGCATTGGTGAACATCGCGTAGCGCTGCATGCCCACCGGCAGGTCGATGATGTCCACCGGCACCAGGGTTTCCAAGGCCTTGGCGGCATTGGCGCCGGTCAGGCGGATCTGGCCCATGTGCGAGACATCGAACAGCCCGGCCTGGTCGCGGGTGTGCTGGTGTTCTTTCATCACGCCCAGCGGGTACTGGACGGGCATGTCGTAGCCGGCGAACGGCACCATGCGCGCGCCGAGTTCGATGTGCAGTGCGTGCAACGGGGTTTTCAACAGTTGTTCGGTGGACATATTCAGCTCCTGAAGAAGGGTGCAGATGAGCGCGCATCAGCACTCGATAATGTTGACCGCCAAACCGCCACGGGCGGTTTCCTTGTATTTGCTTTTCATGTCGGCGCCGGTCTGGCGCATGGTGCGAATGACCTTGTCGAGGGAAACGAAGTGTTGCCCGTCGCCGCGCAGGGCCATGCGCACGGCATTGATGGCCTTGACCGAGCCCATGGCGTTGCGCTCGATGCAAGGCACTTGCACCAGCCCGCCAATCGGGTCGCAGGTCAGTCCGAGGTTGTGTTCCATGCCGATTTCCGCGGCGTTCTCCACTTGTTGCACAGTGCCGCCAAGCACTTCGCACAAGGCACCGGCGGCCATCGAGCAGGCAACGCCGACTTCGCCCTGGCAGCCGACTTCGGCGCCGGAGATGGAGGCGTTTTCCTTGTACAGAATGCCGATGGCTGCGGCGGTCAGCAGGAATCGCACCACGCCGTCGTCATTGGAGCCCGGGATAAAGCGTATGTAGTAGTGCAACACCGCTGGAATGATCCCGGCCGCGCCGTTGGTGGGKGCGGTGACCACGCGCCCGCCATTGGCGTTTTCTTCATTGACCGCCAGGGCGTACAGGTTGACCCAGTCGAGCACGGACAGCGGGTCGCGCAACGACGATTCCGGGTTCTTGCACAACTGCCGATGCAGCGCGGCGGCCCGGCGCTTGACCTTCAGCCCGCCGGGCAGGATGCCTTCATTACGGCATCCGGCGGCGACACAGTCCTGCATCACTTGCCAGATGTTCAGCAGGCCGGCGCGGGTTTCCGCTTCCGGGCGCCAGGCGCTTTCGTTGGTCAGCATCACCTGGCTGATCGACAGCCCGTATTTGACGCAATGACCGAGAAGATCCTTGGCACTTTTGAACGGAAAGGTCAGGGGGGTGGCGTCTTCGACGATGCGATCGGCGCCGGCGGCGTCCTCATCGACCACAAAACCGCCGCCGACCGAGTAGTACTCGCGGCTGCGGACTTGCAGGCCCGCTGCGTCGAAGGCGCGGAAAATCATGCCGTTGGGGTGATACGCCAACGGTTTGCGAATCATCGCCAGGTGTTCTTTCTCGTTGAACGCAATGCTGTGTTCGCCGAGCAGGTTCAAGCGTCCGTTGCTGCGGATTTCTTGCAGGCGCGCGGCGACGGTTTCCGTATCCACGGTGTCCGGGTGTTCACCTTCCAGGCCCAGCAACACAGCCTTGTCACTGCCGTGGCCTTTGCCGGTGGCGCCGAGCGAGCCGTACAGCTCGACCTTGACGCAGGTGGTGGCCGTCAGCAGCCCTTCACGGCGCAGGCCTTCGACGAAACGCGCAGCGGCGCGCATCGGACCGACGGTGTGGGAGCTGGAGGGGCCGATGCCAATCTTGAACAGGTCGAACACGCTTAACGACATGGTGGTTCTCCGGTTTCTTGTTATAGGCGTATCACGGGAGATGCTGTGCGTAGGAGCAGCCTGCGGCAGCTCCTACAGGAGATTTGCGGTGTTCTTGAGTGGGGCGGATGATTGCGCCCCACTCATTGGTTTAAGCGTAGCTTTCGATCGACGGGCAGGCGCAGACCAGGTTGCGGTCGCCGAACACGTTGTCGACGCGACCGACCGGCGGCCAGTACTTGCCTTCGATCAACGACGCAACCGGGTACACCGCCTGCTCACGGCTGTACGGGTGAGACCACTCGCCGACCAGTTCCTTGGCGGTGTGCGGCGCGTTTTTCAGCGGGTTGTCGTCCTTGTCCAGGGTGCCGTTTTCCACTGCGCGGATTTCTTCGCGGATGCGGATCATGGCGTCGCAGAAGCGGTCCAGTTCTTCCTTGGATTCGCTTTCGGTCGGCTCGATCATCAGCGTGCCGGCTACCGGGAACGACATGGTCGGCGCGTGGAAACCGAAGTCGATCAGGCGCTTGGCGACGTCATCGACGCTGATGCCGCTACTGTCTTTCAGTGGGCGCAGGTCGAGGATGCACTCATGCGCCACCAGACCGTTGCTGCCGGTGTACAGAACCGGGTAGTGCTCTTCGAGGCGACGGGAGATGTAGTTGGCATTGAGGATCGCCAGCTGCGAAGCACGCTTGAGGCCCGCGCCACCCATCATACGAATGTACATCCAGGTGATCGGCAGAATGCTCGCGCTGCCGAACGGTGCCGCGCAAACGGCGCCTTCCTTGCGCTCCATCTGTGCGTGGCCCGGCAGGAATGGCGCCAGGTGCGATTTCACACCGATCGGGCCGACGCCCGGGCCGCCACCGCCGTGGGGGATGCAGAAGGTCTTGTGCAGGTTCAGGTGCGAAACGTCGCCGCCGAACTTGCCCGGGGCGCAGAGGCCGACCATGGCATTCATGTTGGCGCCGTCGATGTACACCTGGCCGCCGTTGTCATGAATGATGCCGCAGATTTCGAGGATGCCTTCTTCGAACACACCGTGGGTCGACGGGTAGGTGATCATGAGCGCAGCGAGGTGTTCGCGGTGCTCGATGGCCTTGGCGCGCAGGTCTTCGATGTCGACGTTGCCGCGGGCATCGCAGGCGGTGACGACCACGCGCATGCCGGCCATTTGTGCGGTGGCCGGGTTGGTACCGTGGGCCGACGACGGGATCAGGCAGATGTCGCGACGGTCTTCGCCACGACTCTGGTGGTAGGCACGGATCGCCAGCAGACCTGCGTATTCACCCTGGGAGCCGGCGTTCGGTTGCAGCGAAACCGAGTCATAACCGGTGGCGGCGCAGAGCATCGCTTCCAGCTCGTCGGTCAATTGCTGGTAGCCGGCGCTTTGCTCGGCCGGGGCGAACGGGTGCAGGGCACCGAACTCGGCCCAGGTCACCGGGATCATTTCGCTGGTGGCGTTGAGTTTCATGGTGCACGAACCCAGCGGGATCATGGTGCGGTCCAGCGCTAGGTCCTTGTCCGCCAGTTTGCGCAGGTAACGCATCAGCTCGGTTTCCGAGTGATAGCGGTTGAACACCGGGTGGCTGAGGATCGGCGACTGACGTACCAGCGTGGCCGGGATGGCGCTCTGCACCGAGGCGGCGAGGGCGGCGAAGTCCGGCAGGGCCTTGCCGTCGGACAGCAGGCTCCACAGGGTTTCAACGTCGGCCTGAGTGGTGGTTTCGTCCAGGGACAGGCCCAGGCGCTCACCATCGACCACGCGCAGGTTGATGCGCTGGGCGTGCGCCTTGTCGTGCAGGGCGGCGGTTTGCGCGCCGGTCTTCACGGTCAGGGTGTCGAAGAAGCTCGCTTGCTCGACGCTCAGGCCCAATGCGCTCAAGCCTTTGGCCAGGATCGCAGTCAGGTGATGCACGCGATTGGCGATTTGCGTCAGGCCTTTTGGACCGTGGTACACGGCGTACATGCTGGCGATGTTGGCCAGCAGCACTTGCGCGGTGCAGATGTTGCTGGTGGCTTTCTCGCGACGGATGTGTTGCTCGCGGGTCTGCATGGCCAGGCGCAGGGCCGGGTTGCCGAAACGGTCTACGGAAACACCGACCAGGCGGCCCGGCATGTCACGCTTGAACGCGTCCTTGGTGGAGAAGTACGCCGCGTGCGGGCCACCGAAGCCCAGCGGCACGCCGAAGCGCTGTGCGCTGCCGATGGCCACGTCGGCGCCGAATTCGCCCGGCGCGGTCAGCACGGTGAGGGCCAGCAGGTCGGCAGCCACGGCAACGAGGGCATTGGCGGCGTGGAAGCGTTCGGTCAGCTCGCGGTAATCGAACACGTCACCGTTGCTCGCCGGGTATTGCAGCAGTGCGCCGAAGAACGGCGTCACGTCAGTCAGTTCGCGCTCGTCGCCAACCACCACGTCGATGCCCAGGGGCTCGGCACGGGTGCGCAGTACGTCGAGGGTCTGCGGGTGGCAATGCACGGAGGCGAAGAAGGCGTGGCTGCCCTTGTTCTTGCTCAGGCGTTTGCAGAAGGTCATGGCTTCGGCAGCGGCGGTGGCTTCGTCCAGCAGCGAGGCATTGGCGATCGGCAGGCCGGTGAGGTCGCTGATCAGGGTCTGGAAGTTCAGCAGCGCTTCGAGACGGCCTTGGGAGATTTCTGGCTGGTACGGGGTGTAGGCGGTGTACCAGGCCGGGTTTTCGAGCAGGTTGCGCAGGATCGGCGACGGCGTGTGGGTGCCGTAGTAGCCCTGGCCGATGAAGGTCTTGAACAGCTGGTTTTTAGTCGCGATGGACTTGATCAAGGCCAGGGCATCGGCTTCGCTCAAACCGTCTTCCAGGCCGAGGACGCTGGTGCCCTTGATGCTGTCGGGAATCACGCTGGCGCTCAGGGCTTCCAGGGAGTCGAAGCCGAGGCTGTTGAGCATGGCTTGCTCGTCACCGGCGCGCGGGCCGATGTGACGGGCGATGAATTCGTTGGCGGTGGTCAAATTTATTTGAGTCATGTCGGTGCTCCTCAGGCTTCGGCTTGGGCTTTGATCAGGCGGTCGTAGGCGTCCTGATCCAGCAGTTGGCCGACAGCGGTGGCGTCGCTTGGTTTAAAGCGGAAGAACCAGCCTTCGCCCAGCGGATCTTCGTTGACCAGTTCAGGGCTGCTGTCGAGCGCCGGGTTCACTTCCAGCACTTCGCCGTCCAGCGGCATGTACACGCCGCTGGCAGCCTTTACCGATTCCACGGTGGCGGCTTCGGCGCCTTTGTCGTAGGACTGCAGCTCAGGCAGTTGAACGAAAACCACGTCGCCCAGGGCGTTCTGTGCGAAAGCGGTGATGCCGACTGTGACGCTGCCGTCAGCTTCGGTGCGCAGCCATTCGTGATCTTCAGTAAAACGCAACTCGCTCATGGAAACTCCTAAGGGGCCAGACTCGTCTGGTGGGCGCGATTGAATGCTTGGGCGATGCCCGGGTTATGGGGGAGTACATAGCAAGAACACGGCCAACGTTGTTTTTATTGTTATTTATCAATGATTTAGGTGGTTTTGACAAAGGCTGAAATTCAATCGTTGTAGCGAAATCGATACGGCATATGTCTAGGATGAAAGCCGAGGTGGATCAAAGCCTTGCACAGCCGTGACCGGAGAGGGGTGTAGCGATATCGTTCCGCTGTAGCGCTTTCAGTACAGATGGAGGTCGTTTTTGGCGCGGTTTCATGCTGGACACAAAACCTGTGGGAGCGAGCTTGCTCGCGATAGCGGTGGGTCAGTCACCATCAATGTTGAAGTTCTGACGCCATCGTCGGAACGCCGCCCGGAGCAAGCTCGCTCCCACAGGGATCTGCGGTGGATTGGACATTGAGGCCTCAGGCCTTGCCGGGAATGCCGTACTTGCGCAACCGATGGGCGATCGCCGTGTGGGAGGTTTGCAGGCGGGTCGCCAGTTGCCGGGTCGAGGGATAGCTGATGTAGAGTTTTTCCAGCAGGGTTTTCTCGAACTCGTCCATGGCCTGTTCCAGGCTGTCGACGTCATGGTCGCTCTGGCGCGCTACCGAGGTGCCGGCGATGTCGAGGTCGCCAATGTCCACCAGGCTGCTTTCGCAAATCGCCGCGGCGCGGAAGATCACGTTCTGCAATTGCCGCACGTTGCCCGGCCAGCGGTTGCCCAGCAGCGCCGGATAAGTGCCTGGCGCCAGGCGACAGATCGGGCGCTGGATCTGCGCGCAGGCCTGCTGCATGAAATAGCGGGCCAGCAGCAGGATGTCCTGGCCGCGCTCGCGCAGGGGTGGCACTTCAACGTTGAGGACGTTGAGGCGATAGAACAGGTCTTCGCGGAACAGGCCTTCGCTGACCATTTTTTCCAGGTCGCGGTGGGTCGCGCTGAGGATCCGTACGTTGACCTTGACCTCACGGTCACCGCCGACCCGGCGAAAACTGCCGTCGTTGAGGAAACGCAGCAATTTGGCCTGCAAGTACGGCGACATCTCGCCGATTTCATCGAGAAACACCGTGCCCTGGTTGGCCAGTTCCATCAGTCCTGGCTTACCGCCTCGCTGCGCGCCGGTGAAAGCGCCGGGGGCGTAGCCGAACAGTTCGCTTTCGGCGAGGTTCTCTGGCAATGCCGCGCAATTCAACGCCAG
The DNA here is from genome assembly GCF_056402075.1 of Pseudomonas sp. P4_C3. Lineage (NCBI taxonomy): Bacteria > Pseudomonadati > Pseudomonadota > Gammaproteobacteria > Pseudomonadales > Pseudomonadaceae > Pseudomonas > Pseudomonas sp. P4_C3. The sequence goes on along the minus strand of NZ_JBFUIC010000006.1, from coordinate 18,401 downwards.
AAACGGTGAACTGTGCCGGGCGCTGATGGCGTGGCAGGCCCGGGCCACCAGTTCCTTGCCGGTGCCGGTTTCGCCCTGGATCAGCAGCGGTGCATCGAGGGCCGCCACCCGCTGGGCGCGCGCCTTGAGGGTGCGGATCACCGGGGACTCGCCGAGCAGTGCGTCGAAACCTTCGGCGTGGTCATGGTGCAGCGCGGAAAGGCGTTCGCCGATGCGGTTCGGTTGATACAGGGTCAGCAGGGCGCCGGCGTCGGTGATCGGTGTGGCGTCGAGCAATAAGGTCTGGCCGTTGACGGTGATTTCCCGCAGCGGCAGGCGAAAGCCGTGTTCGAGCAGGGCGTCGAGCAAGGCCGGGTCGGCAAACAGCTCGGCCACGCTTTCACCGTCCGGTTCGCGGCCGTACAGGGCGATCAGGGCCGGGTTGGCCAGCAGCACCTTGCCGTCGCTGTCCAGTGCCAGCACCGGGTCGGTCATGGCTGCGAGCAACGCGTCGAGCTGTAAGTGACGACGCTGGCCGGGCAGGATGTCGACCACCGTCACCGCTTGTACGCCACGCACGCTGAACAGGGCATCGCGCAGTTCCTCGAGCACTTGCGCGCTCAGGGTCGGGGCGTCGATATAAACATTGGGCGGGACCATTTCCACCGCATCCAGGTTCAGATTGCGCCCGCCGAGCAGGGCCAGGACTTCCTGGGTGATACCGACGCGGTCGATGAAGCTGACGTGGATACGCATGGGGCGGTCTTGGGTTCTGCAGTGCGGAGGGTGGCAAGTATGCCTTGGGGCGGGCTAATGGTGAAATGTGCCGCCGATATTCAGGACGACATTATCCCCTGTGGGAGCGAGCTTGCTCGCGATGGCAGTGTGTCAGTCAACATCAATGTTGGATGACAGGCCGCTATCGCGAGCAAGCTCGCTCCCACAGTGATCGGTGGTGTTCACAGAATCCGGGGTTATTCCAGGTGCTCGGGTTTGACCGGGTCGCCCGATTTCATGTTCAGCTGCACCCGCACATCTTCGAACATGGCGTCGTAATGTTTGTGCACCGAACCGATGTTGCTATGGGTTTTCGGGACACCGTACTTCTCGGCAATCTTGGTGACGTTGCTGGCGAAGTTGTAGGCCATGTCCTTGGGCAGGAAGAACGACTCGCTCATGTCTTTGTTCTGAATGCTGCCGTGCATTTTGAACAGCATCCCTTTGCCTTCCTTGGGATCCTGGCTGACTTCATAGTCGAGGTAGATGTTGTAGCTGACGTCGTCCTTGTTCAGCGCGTGTCGCTCGATGTGCAGGTGACCCGGCTCGAACGTTGCCATTGTTGACTCTCCTTCAAAAGGTCTTGAATCAGGGCAGGCCTCAGGCCGGCCCCRCAGTTTTGTTTACTGATAGCTGATGCCCGGTGTCGCCGTGCCGATGCGTGTGCCGGCCTTGCCCTGGACGATCGCTTCGATGTCCGCGAGCGAGCCGATCACCGCCACTTTTCCAGTATGGCGCGCGAATTCGCAGGCTGCCTGCACCTTCGGTCCCATGGAACCAGCGGCGAAGCCGAGTTTTTCCATTTCGTCGGGGTGGGCCTGGGCGATGGCTTTCTGCGTGGGTTTGCCAAAATCGATGAAGGCGGCGTTGACGTCGGTGGCGATCACCAGCAGATCGGCTTCCAGCTGTTCGGCCAGCAGCGCCGAGCACAGGTCTTTGTCGATGACCGCTTCGACGCCTTCGAGTTTGCCGGGCGAGGTATACATGGTCGGAATGCCGCCGCCGCCGGCGCAGATCACGATGCTGCTTTTTTCCAGCAGCCATTTGATCGGACGGATTTCGAAGATGCGTTTCGGTTTCGGGCTGGCAACCACGCGGCGATATTTGTCGCCGTCCGGGGCAATGGCCCAGCCTTTTTCGGCGGCGAGTTTTTCCGCATCGGCCTTGCTGTAGACCGGGCCGATGGGCTTGGTGGGGTTCTTGAAGGCCGGGTCATTGGCATCGACTTCGACCTGGGTCAGCAAGGTCGCAAAGGGCACTTCGAAGTCCAGCAGGTTGCCCAGTTCCTGTTCGATGATGTAGCCGATCATGCCTTCGGTTTCGGCACCGAGCACGTCCAGCGGGTAAGGGGTGACGGAGGTGTAGGCCGCCGCTTGCAATGACAGCAGGCCGACTTGCGGGCCATTGCCGTGGGCGATGACCAGTTGGTTGCCGGGATGGATCTTGGCGATCTGTTCGGTGGCGATCCGGATGTTGACGCGCTGGTTGTCAGCGGTCATCGGTTCGCCGCGGCGGAGCAGGGCATTACCGCCAAGAGCTACGACGATGCGCATGGTGCAGTCCTTCTAGTAAAAAGGTTGCAGGCACTCTGTCTCCCGGTGGGAACCCGATCAATGTGGGAGCGAGCTTGCTCGCGATGACTCTTTCACATTCAACACATTTGTTGACTGTTACTCCGCTATCGCGAGCAAGCTCGCTCCCACAGGGGGGTATGTTCCGTCAGTGGGAGCCGAGTCAGCCGTTAGAGATCCGCCAGCGTCGACACCAGAATCGCCTTGATGGTATGCATGCGGTTTTCCGCTTGCTCGAAGGCGATGCAGGCCGGCGACTCGAACACGTCATCGGTCACTTCGATGCCGTTCTTCAGGTGCGGGTACTGTTCGGCAATCTGCTTGCCGATCTTGGTATCACTGTTGTGGAACGCCGGCAGGCAGTGCATGAACTTGGTGCGCGGATTGCCGGTGGCTTTCATCAGTTCGGCGTTGACCTGATACGGCAGCAGTTGCTGGATGCGCTCGGCCCAGGCTTCGACCGGCTCGCCCATCGACACCCACACATCGGTATGGATGAAGTCCACGCCCTTGACGGCGGCTTTCGGGTCTTCGGTGAGGGTGATGCGCGCGCCGCTTTCTTCTGCGTATTGCTTGCAGCGAGCCACCAGGTCGTCCGCCGGCCACAGGGCTTTCGGCGCGCAGATGCGCACGTCCATGCCGAGCTTGGCGCCGATCAGCAGCAGCGAGTTGCCCATGTTGTTACGCGCATCGCCGAGATAGGCGTAGCTGATCTCGTGGATCGGCTTGTCGGCGTGTTCGCGCATGGTCAGCACGTCGGCGATCATTTGCGTTGGGTGGTATTCGTCGGTCAGGCCGTTGAACACCGGCACACCGGCGAACTTGGCCAGTTCCTCAACGATTTCCTGCTTGAAGCCACGGTACTCGATGGCATCGTACATGCGCCCGAGCACACGGGCGGTGTCCTTCATGCTTTCCTTGTGGCCGATCTGCGAAGAGTTCGGGTCGATGTAGGTGACGTTGGCGCCCTGGTCATAGGCTGCAACTTCGAACGCACAGCGGGTGCGGGTCGAGGTCTTTTCGAAGATCAGCGCGATGTTGTTGCCCTTGAGATGCTGCTGTTCGGTGCCGGTGTACTTGGCACGCTTGAGGTCGCGGGACAGGTCGAGCAGGTAGCGCAATTCGCGAGGGGTGTGGTGTTCCAGGCTCAGCAGATTGCGGTTATGGATATTGAACGCCATTTTGGATCTCCTAAGGTGAACAGGTTAGTAGTCAATCGGATCGCGGATGATCGGGCAGGTCATGCAATGGCCGCCGCCCCGTCCCCGGCCGAGTTCGCCGGCGCTGATGGTGATGACCTCCACACCGGCCTTGCGCAGCAGGGTGTTGGTGTAGGTGTTGCGGTCATAGCCGATGACCACGCCCGGTTCCACGGCCACTACGTTGTTGCCGTCGTCCCATTGCTCGCGTTCGGCGGCGAAGCTGTTGCCGCCGGTTTCCACCACGCGCAAAGCTTTGAGGTTCAGGGCCTGGGCCACGGTATCGAGGAAGTTGGTTTCTTCGCGACGGATGTCGATGCCACCGGCCTTGCTTTCATCGGGGCGCAGGGTGAAGGCGACAATCTGGTTCACCACTTCCGGGAAGATCGTGACGAGGTCGCGATCGCAGAAGCTGAACACGGTGTCCAGGTGCATCGCCGCGCGGGATTTCGGCAGGCCGGCGACGATCACTTTCTCGACGGCCTTGTTTTTGAACAAGTTCACCGCCAGTTGCGCAATGGCTTGGCGCGACGAGCGTTCGCCCATACCGATCAACACCACGCCGTTGCCGATCGGCATCACATCACCGCCCTCAAGGGTGGCGTTGCCATGGTCTTTGTCCGGGTCGCCGTACCAGATCTGGAAGTCGGCGTTGGTGAACGCGGGGTGGAATTTGTAGATGGCGGTGGTCAGCAGGGTTTCCTGACGGCGCGCCGGCCAGTACATCGGGTTGAGGGTGACGCCACCGTAGATCCAGCAGGTGGTATCGCGGGTGAACTGGGTGTTGGGCAGCGGCGGCAGGATGAAGCTGGAGTTGCCGAGGAAGTCGCGGAACATCTCGATGGCCTTGCCACCGAAACTGGTCGGCAGATCATCGCCCGATACGCCGCCGATCAGGAACTCGGCGATCTTGCGCGGCTCCAGGCTGCGCAGCCACGAGGCGGTTTCGTTGATCAGGCCCAGACCCACCGAGTTGGCGGTGATCTTGCGTTCCAGAATCCAGTCCAGGGCTTCGGGGATGGCGACGATGTCGGTCAGCAGGTTGTGCATTTCCAGCACATCGATGTTGCGTTCGCGCATCTTGGTGACGAAGTCGAAGTGGTCGCGCTTGGCCTGGGCCACCCACAGCACATCATCGAACAGCAGTTCATCGCAGTTGTTCGGGGTCAGCCGCTGATGGGCAAGTCCTGGGGAGCAAACCATGACTTTGCGCAGTTTGCCGGCTTCGGAATGGACGCCGTACTTAACTTTTTCCGTGGTCATTACAGTGATCCTCCAGATGACAAAACAGGGTAGTGCTTCTAGAAACAGGAGCTAAAGGGTCAGGAAACCGTCGTAGAGACCGTAGGCCGCCACCACGGCACCGACGACCACCGCAGCGAAAACCAGCTTCTCGACGTTGGTGAAAACCGGTTTGTTGATTTCCAGCTTGGCCTTGGCGAACAGGATCACGCCGGGGGCGTAGAGCAGGGCAGACAGCAGCAGGTATTTGATGCCGCCGGCGTACAGCAGCCAGATCGCGTAGACCAGGGCCACGGCGCCGATGATGAGATCCTTCTGCCGTTCGCCCGCCGCGCCTTCGTAGCTTTCGCCACGCACCGCCAACAGCAACGCGTAGGCCGCCGACCACAGGTACGGCACCAGGATCATCGAGGTGGCGAGGTAGATCAGCGACAGGTAAGTGCTGGCGGAGAACAGCGTGATGATCAGGAAAATCTGCACCATGGCGTTGGTCAGCCACAGGGCGTTGACCGGTACATGGTTGGCGTTTTCCTTGCGCAAAAACGCCGGCATGGTGTGGTCCCTGGCGGCGGCGAACATGATCTCCGCGCACAGCAGCACCCACGACAGCAACGCCCCCAGCAACGAGATGATCAAACCGACGCTGATCAGCACCGCACCCCAGTGACCGACCACGTGTTCCAGCACGGCGGCCATTGAGGGGTTCTGCAGTTTGGCCAGTTCCGGCTGGGTCATGATCCCCAGCGACAGCACGTTGACCAGCACTAAAAACAGCAGCACGGTGACGAAGCCGATCACAGTGGCCTTACCCACATCGCTGCGCTTTTCCGCCCGGGCCGAAAAGATGCTCGCGCCTTCGATGCCGATGAACACCCACACGGTGACCAGCATCATTTTGCGTACCTGGTCCATCACGCTGCCCAGGTCCGGGTTCTTCAGGCCCCAGATGTCGGCGGTGAAGATGTCCAGTTTGAAGGCGAACAATGCAATCAACATGAACAGCAGCAGCGGCACGATCTTGGCGACGGTGGTCACCAGGTTGATGAACGCTGCTTCCTTTATTCCTCGCAGTACGAGGAAATGTACGGCCCAGAGCAGCACCGAGGCGCCGATCACGGCGGCAGGGGTATTCCCCTCCCCAAATAGCGGAAAGAAGTAGCCGAGCGTGCTGAACAGCAAGACGAAGTAGCCAACGTTGCCCAGCCAGGCACTGATCCAGTACCCCCAAGCGGACGAGAAGCCCATGTAGTCGCCGAAACCGGCCTTGGCGTAGGCGTAAACCCCGCCATCAAGGTCGGGTTTGCGGTTGGCCAGGGTCTGGAACACAAACGCCAGGGTGAGCATGCCGACGGCGGTGATCGCCCAACCAATCAGAATGGCGCCGACATCGGCACTGGCGGCCATGTTTTGTGGCAAGGAAAAGATCCCCCCACCAATCATCGAACCCACGACTAACGCAACCAGCGCGCCGAGTTTCAGTTTTCCGGGAGCTTCAGACATTGCATGACTCCAATGCAGGAGAAGAGAGGCAACAGACTAATTCCGTTGACTGCTCAATCAGCTGACTTAGATCACTAAATGAGAGCGTTCCCAGTTTGTTGGCGGAGTGCCATCATTTACAATGTTGCTGCCTGTAATGCCTGTTCTAGAGGCTTTTGCAGATTATTCAAGAACTTTTTAGCATTTGTTTCGAATTATGACGCTAGTTGGTTTTTCAAAATCTGCAAATTTTATTCATGCATTTTTTGTACTGAATTGATGTATTAAAAAGACGTATAAAACAAATGATTATATCGGTGTAAAAATAGCCATTTTGTGCAAGTAAAAAAGAAGCTTGTTGGCGTTATCCAATAAACGTTATTACTCTTCATCAGTTTAGTTGCCGCCCGTTATGTGACGACTTCGCGGCAGTTGCCGCCCCCAAAAATGGAGATGCAACGATGTCGCAATCACCGAACAAGCTTCGCCTGAGCGCGTTGATCGCGTTGGTGGTGGGTTCGATGATTGCTGGCATCGCTCTGGGTTATGCGGGGCTGGCGGCCTATGGCGTGTACAGCGGCTTGTTGAGTCTGTGAAGCTGTTGCTGGCGTACCAGCCACCCTATGACTGGCCGGCGCTGCTCGGGTTTTTGTCGGCGCGGGCGATTGTCGGGTTGGAAACGGTGGTCGACGGTGTGTATTCGCGCAGCATCGGTTTGAACGGTGCTTGCGGTATGTTCTCGATCCAGCCTGGCACCTTGGATGCCCTTGAGTTGACCCTGGATTTTCCTGATCCGGGCGCCGTCCCTGCAATCGTCGCAAGCGTGCGGCGGATGTTTGATCTGGACGCCGACCTGTCCACGATTCACCGGCACCTGGCAGTTGATCCGCTGCTGGCGCGGCTGATTGCCGAGCACCCCGGGCTGCGTGTGCCGGGGGCGTGGGATGGCCTGGAGTTGGCGATCCGCGCGGTACTGGGGCAGCAGATCACGGTGGTGGCGGCGATCAAATTGGCGGGGAAACTGGTGGCGCAGTACGGCACGCCATTCCATTCACGGTTGCCGGGGTTGACCCATGTGTTTCCCGAGGCCAGCGTTTTGGCAGGCGCAGATCTGGCCGCGTTGGGCATGCCGAAAAGCCGAGGCCGGACGTTGTCGGGGGTGGCCCAGGCATTACTCGATGATCCACGGTTGTTCGAGCCCGGTCGGGAGGGAGGCGTAGCGCGGTTATTGGCCTTGCATGGGATTGGCGACTGGACGGCGCAATACATTGCGTTGCGACAGTTGCGGGAGATGGATGGATTTCCCAATGGCGACGTGGGGTTGATCAATGCATTGGCGGCGCTGGAGGGTGGGCCGGTGACGGCGCGGCAGCTTTTGGCGCGAGCCGAAAGCTGGCAGCCTTATCGAGGGTATGCGGCGCAGGTGCTGTGGACTTCGTTGAGTCGGGCGGACTGATCGGGAGCGAGTTTAGTGTTGTCTCCACTGGCGCCATCGCGAGCAGGCTCGCTCCTACATTTGATCGCGGTCGTCCGGGAGAACCCGCTCACCTGTGGGAGCGAGCCTGCTCGCGATAGCTATCTAAAAGTCACCACCACTGTGCGGGATGTGAACCCAATTCCGTGGCCGGAAGCGTCCATTGCAACGGCGTCGCTGTGATCTTCAAAGGAGCGTGCAACCGGTGCGCCGGCCCCCAAGGTGTCTGCTCCACCATCAACCCCAGATCCTGCTCATTTTCCGTATGTAACGCTTCACTCGTCCCTGGCCCATGCTCGATCAACAACTTCGCCGTACGCGCCAACGACAACCGGGCCGATCCCCCCATCCCGCGGCTCAAGCGCTCTGCCAACAACCTGATCGCACTGGCCGCCATCAAATACCCGGTGGCGTGATCGAGGGCCTGGACCGGCAACGGTGTCGGCTTGTCCGCCTGTTTCCAGCGCATGCCCGCTTCGGCAATGCCGCTGCTCATCTGCACCAGGCTGTCGAAGCCCCTTCGGTTTTGCCAGGGGCCGATCCAGCCATAGGCGTTGAGGCAAACATCGATCAGGCCTGGGTTCAGTTGCCGGCGCTCATTCATGCCCAGGCCAAGTCGCTCCAGTGCATCGGCGCGATAACCGTGGAGCAGAATGTCGGCATCCTTGAGCAGGCATTCGAATATGCCGCGGTCGGACCTGTCATTCAGATCAAGACGCGCGCAGCGTTTTCCCAATGTGACTTCCGGCACCACCCCCGGCTCGTTCCAGGTCGGCGGATCGATGCGCAAGACATCAGCGCCCAGGCCGGCCAGAAAGCGGCTGGCGATGGGGCCTGCCAGCACCCGGGTCAAATCCAGCACCTTGATGCCAGACAGTGGCCGGGCCACTGAGCCCGCCCACGGTTTGTCGCTCTGGCCAGGGTGGCTGGTGAAATGAATMAAGGGTTCGGCATTTACCGCCTGGCCTTGAGGATGGGTCTGCCATTGATCCCAGGTGCGCATTTCGGCGGCACAGCCACCGGCATCGACTACCGCCTGCTCCAGCTCGCTTTTCGCCCATCGAGCCACTTTACCGGCCATCGCTGCGCGGTCGGTACAGGCACCGAGCACGCGTTCGGCAGCGGCGCGGTGGTGGGGTGCGTTGGTGTGCAGGCGAATCCAGCCATCGCGGGTGGCGTAGTCACCGGCCACCGCATCCCACAGCGGCGGAACGCTCCAGCCGATCGGGCGAATCGAGGTTGAGAACCAGAAGGACGCCAAACGCCGGTCAACTTCAAGATCGGGCAGGCGTCCGGTTTGTTGGTGCAGCAGTTCGCTGACGACCTGGCCGGCGGCAGCGATGCTGGCGCAGGCCAGATCCGTGACGGCAAACGCCGAGGGCAGGGCGCCGCTGGACGTGAATGGAATCGGATAGTGAGGCAAACCGAGTGCAGCTTGAATGGACGTGAGCAGATCAGTCATCGAAGGGCCCTCCGGAACGAGAGCCAGATCTTAGTCCAAAACATGGCTGGATCATGTGAAACCTTGTGGGAGCGAGCTTGCTCGCGATAGCGGTCTTTCAATCAACATTGATGTTGAATGTAATTCCGTCATCGCGAGCAAGCTCGCTCCCACAGGGGGATCTTCGGTCGGTGCTTTAAACGCGAAACTGATCCATCAACTTCATCTGCTGGGTGGTCAGGGCGTTGAGCTGGCTGCTGATCTGTGCCGATTCGGTGGCCTGGCCGGTCAGGGTTTCGGTGACGGTGCGGATCGCCGAGACGTTGCGGTTGACCTCTTCGGCCACGGCGCTTTGCTGCTCGGCGGCGCTGGCGATTTGCAGGTTCATGTCGCTGATCACGGTGACCGCGTCACTGATCTTGCTCAAGGCCTGGACCGCCTGCTGAATCTGCCCGGCGTTGCTGTGGGCCTGGGTCTGGCTTGAATGCATGGTCGCGACCACGCCGCGGGTGCCGGACTGGATGCGTTCGATCACCAGGCGAATTTCTTCCACCGAATCCTGGGTGCGCTTGGCCAGGTTGCGCACTTCATCGGCCACCACCGCAAAGCCGCGACCGCTCTCGCCGGCACGGGCGGCTTCAATCGCCGCGTTGAGCGCCAGCAGGTTGGTTTGTTCGGCGATGCTGCGAATCACCTCCAGCACCGAACCGATCTGCTCGCTGTTGACCGCGAGGGCTTCGACTTCGGTCACGGCCTTGCTGACCTCTTCGGCCAGTTGATTGATATCGCGGGTGCTGCGCTCGATGATCGACATGCCGTCGCGGGCCGATTGGTCGGCACCCTTGGCAGCGTTGGCCGCGTTCGAGGCGCTGTTGGCGACATCGTGGGCGGTGGCGCTCATCTCGTTGGACGCGGTGGCGACCTGGTCGATTTCGCGGAATTGCACCTGCATGCCTTCGCTGGTCTGGCGGGCGATTTCTGAAGACTGGTCGGCGGTGCCACGGGCATCGGTGATGCTTTGCTTGATCTGCGCGATGGTCGGTTGCAGCTTGTCGAGGAAGCGGTTGAACCAGCTCACCAGTTCGCCCAGTTCGTCCTGCTTGCTGTAGTGCAGGCGCTGGGTCAGGTCGCCGTCGCCACTGGCAATCGCCTTGAGCATTTGTGCCACGCTGTTGATCGGCCGGGTCACGCCCRACGCGGTGAGCCACATCAGCAACAGCCCGAGCAGGCCGGCGATCACCGCCACCGACAGCGCCTTGATCGTGCCGCTTTGCTGGGCATCGTCGAGCACGGCCTGCAGCTTCACCGAGTCGGCCAGCAGCACTTGCCTGGGCAGGTCGATGACCACGGCCCAGGCCTTGGCATCGGCAATCGGACTCACCGGGTACACCGCGCGGATCAGGTCACCTTGCTGGAGAATCTTCGGCGCGCCAGTAGCGAGCAATTGCAGGATGTCCTTGCCATCCGCGCCCAGGGTGTCGCCGATGTTCTTGCCGACTTTACCGGCATCGACACTGTAGGCAGCCAGCACGCCAGTGCCGGAGACGATCAGCATGTGTCCGGCGCTGTTGAACAGCACGCGCTGGGAATCAACCGCCGCCGCTTGCAGGGCATCAAGGGCGATGTCGATACCGACCACGCCGATGGACTTGCCATCCACCAGCAGCGGTACGGAGATGGTGGTCATCAACACTTCCTTGCCGCCGACAGTATCGGCGTAGGGGTCGAGCAGGCAGGTGCGCTGGCTGTCCCGCGGGCAGGTGTACCAGACGTTGTACGGCGTGCCACTGAGGTTCAGGGTGGTTTTGGTCATGTCCTCTTCGACCATGATCGTGTTCAGCGGCTCACCCCCGGCGCGGCTCCAGTAGGTGGCGAAACGGCCGTTCTCGTTAGACTGGCGGGCGGCGTCGTTGGCGAACTCGCTGTCCTTGCCGTCCAGGCCGTTGGGTTCGAACGCCAGCCAGATGCCCAGCACTTTGCCGTTGCGCTCAAAGGCGGTTTTCAGGCTCTGGTTCAACTCTTCACGCAGGGCGCCGGGCGCAAGCTCGCGCTTGGCGGCCAGGGTGCGCATGTCCTTGATCTGGTCCGCGAGGGCGGTCACCACCGTCAGGGTTTCACCGAAGGTCTTCTGCACCCGCACCGCTTGCTCGGCGGCTTTGGCCTGAAGCAGGTCCTGCACACTGGCGGTAAGCATTCTGCTGCTGGAATCGTTGACCAGGTCATCGTTCTGATTGGTCTGGTAAATGTTCATGCCCACTATCAAGGCGACTACACCCAGCAGGCACAGACCGGACAGCAGGACGATTTTCAGGCGAATGGACAGTGAGTCGAACATGAGGCGAACTCGCGAATGGATGAAGTGTTGGCTGTGGGCCGTTGCGGCTCACTCGCTAAATCCATTTAGCGCCGATCAATGCACATCGGCGTGGCGCTGAGGTTACATGAGGGGTAACTCGACGAACGGTAGTGGTTGAACGTTTGCGCAGAAAAATGTGCCGAAAATGGGGGTAAAAATAGGAAAAAGCGCGGAGTCATTTCAGGGCAGTGGCGCCGAAAATGAAATTCACGAAATACATATGTACCGCTTCTCATTCAGGGCAGACCGCTTAAATGCGCAGGCCACCTCGGTGGAACGCTTGCGGAAGTTTTCGCTTCTGGCATCTGACAAAAAATAATGAGAAGGACTTCATGTGTATGACTTGTTTTAAAGGGATCGGGCTTCGCTCGGTGTTGTTGTTTTGGGGGATGTTATTGGCGGCAGGTGCGGCACCTGCGATGTCTTTTCTGAGCTCGGCAGCTGTTTCGGGTATCGCCTCTCAAATTCCCTCGGCGGCAACGGTATTGCCGGACAAACTGAACACCCTCAAGGAAAGTCTGGCTGACGAAACGGATGTGAAGCAATACAGCTTCATGGCGGTGCGGGGACAGGATGTGTGGATCCATGCGAGTGGGACGAAAGGCGGGCCATTGACGCTGGAATACAATCGAAATGGCACATGGGCCGTAATCCCTTGGGGTGTACCCTTTACGGTGTCTGGCTTACAGCCGAATGAGGAAGTTCAGGTTCGTATCTCGAAGAAGCCGTCCGCCCCGTTCGTGGCAGGTGATATCTACAAGCTCGAGTTTGGTTCAGCGCCTTACTACGCCGACAGTCGTGTCCAGGGCGATACCGGTGATCTGCGGCACTACTGGGCGACCACACAGGCCTACAGAGTCTTGAATTGGTCGGTCCGATTGAGGGATTCGACCGGGCAACCGCTCGAAGGTGCTACCGCTACCTTGATATTGAACAAGGGGGCGGGGGCGGATGATGAAAGGTTCGATCTTATAACGGACAGCACTGGTAGCGCTGTGCAAGCCCTTGAGTTGGGCAGGTGTTATGGCCAGTTGAAGTCTGATCCTTTCTGGACCAGCAGTGGCAAGTATCGCTATAAGTGGGAAGTTGAATACAACCTGGGGTATTGGTTGATCCAGGTTCAACGCAAAGAGGATTCGGGGGTGGGAGGTTACAACGTGCGGAACGTTTCATTTGCTCAGATATGCTATCAAAATATGTTGCGTAACTAGGCCTGTTATATTCCCGGTAACGCGGTAGTGCACACCCGCGTTACCGGGCTTTATCAAACGATCAGGCTTCGATGTGTAGCCCCTGCCTTTTTTCAAACGGATATTTTTCAGCGTTTTTATGCAATTGATCCAGCCAGGAGTCTGAATTTCTCAGGTCAAGCGCACCTTTGTTCAGCAATAATCCATAGTCAATCATCTTATGGAAGTTGCGCAGGTCAAGATTCACCTTGCCTTCGAACTGTGGTTTATCCATTTGGACCAGTTCGATTACGAGCTTGGCATGCTTGAGTGTCAGGGTTTGCAAACCTTTGGTCTCGTTCAACAGGGTATTCAATATCTCCTCATCCCTGGCAGTCAGTGTGTCGGGGGGCGAAGTGACTTTCAACTGACCGTCTTCGGCCACGGTGAAGCCCATTACTTTATTGGCCAAGCCAGACCATTTGCTTTGCAGGTCTTTTTTGAAATCGGAGTAAATCCCTTCCATTTTTTTTAGCGTCAAACTTGCGTAGAATTCATGATGCCTAATCATTGAATGTCTGTAGCTTTTTATCCGAGGGGGGAGGTCAGTGAACTCGTTATGTGGTTCGAGCGCATTCAAAAATTCATCCACCTCATTCAGTTTTTCGCTGCTGAGATTTCTAGCTTCACTTTGAGGAGCTCGGAGTTTCTCGATGGTCAACCTTAACCTGTCATTCATTACCGGAATGTCAACTTTCTCAGGCTGGGCTTTTTCCGTGTTCGCTTTCAATGTTTGCGGATACGGAACTTGAAAAGATGCAGCGGCACTTACATTCATGTCAGCTTCTCGTTGTGGGGTTTCATGGTGCTTAACGGCCAAACCCGGTCATGGATGACCTGATAAACACGTAGGAGAAATCCGAGCAGGAAGTAGGTACTTTCAAGTGTGCCGTTGTCGGCTGTTACAGGGCGGCTTGAGGAGACTTCAGGTGATTGCGGCAGTGATTCCGGTCGTGACCAGATCCACAGATTGCCCAGCCAGGCACTCAGGCGCGGCGAACTGCGGGCCGCAGCACATTTACGCGCGACCCTGCAAATAGGTCGCGTAATCGGGAATCCGATGGGTATGCGCCTGATCCATCAACGGGCTGCTGAGCAGGTAGTCGGCGCTGCATTCGTTGCAAGCCACCGGGATGTTCCACACCGCTGCGACCCGCAGCAATGCCTTGATATCCGGGTCGTGGGGCTGGGGTTCGAACGGGTCCCAGAAAAACACCAGCATGTCGACCCGCTGCTCGGCGATTTGCGCGCCGAGTTGTTGGTCGCCGCCCAGTGGCCCGCTGATCATGCTTTGTACCGGCAGGTCGAGGCGTTGTTGCAACAACAAACCCGTGGTGCCGGTGGCGACCAGATCATGCTGGGCCAGTCTGTCTTTTTGCCGTTCGGCCCAGTCCAGCAAGAACACCTTGCAGTGGTCATGGGCAACCAGGGCGATACGCTTGCGCGCCGCCAGGGTCTTTTGTGTAAAGCTGATGCCGATCATGGGGGGCTCCAAGGCATGAACACGATGCTGTGCATTGCACGTATCTGTAGGAGCTGCCTCCGGCAGCTCCTACAGTCGTAAGCTTCGCTTACTCGGCGTTGCACAGCGCCAGGCAGTTATCGAGCATGCGGTTGGAGAAGCCCCACTCGTTGTCATACCACGCCAATACCTTGAGCAGCTTGCCGCTGGCCTTGGTGTGGTTGGCGTCGAAGATCGACGACAGCGGGTTGTGGTTGAAGTCGCTGGAGACCAGCGGCAGGGTGTTGTACCCAAGGATCTTCGAGTGCTGGCTGGCTTCTTTCATCAGCGCATTGACCTCATCGGCCGACGCTTCGCGCTTGAGCTGCACCGTCAGGTCCACCAGCGAAACATTGATCACCGGTACGCGCACCGACATGCCGGTCAATTTGCCCGACAGTTCCGGCAGCACCAGGCCCACCGCTTCGGCAGCACCGGTCTTGCTCGGGATCATGTTCTGGGTGGCCGAACGGGCGCGGTACGGATCGACGTGATAGACGTCGGTCAGGTGCTGATCGTTGGTGTAGGCGTGGATGGTGGTCATCAGACCGCTTTCGATACCCAATTCGCGATGCAACACCTGGGCCACCGGGGCCAGGCAGTTGGTGGTGCACGATGCGTTGGAAATGATCTGGTGCGATTGGCGCAGAATGTCGTGGTTCACCCCGTAAACCACGGTAGCGTCGGCGCCTTTGGCCGGGGCCGAGATGATCACTTTGCGCGCGCCGGCTGTAATATGCGCGGCGGCTTTGGCCCGGTCGGTGAACAGACCGGTGCATTCGAACACCACATCAATTTTTTCCGCGGCCCAAGGCAGCTCGGCCGGGTTGCGGATGGCGCTGACCGAAATGCGGTCGCCGTTGACCGTCAGGCTCTCCAGATCGTGCTGGACATCGGCATCGAACGTGCCGTGAACGGTGTCGTACTTGAGCAGATGAGCATTGATCGCGCTGTCGCCCAGATCGTTGATGGCGACGATCTGCAGATCCTGACGGTAGCCCTGGGTATAGAGTGCACGCAGGACATTACGGCCGATGCGGCCAAAACCATTGATTGCGATTCGAAGAGTCATATTGCGGCGCTACCGTCGTTTTGTTGTTGGAATTACAAGATTATTCGTAAAAAAATAGAAAACAAGCCTTTTTGATGGCAATATTTTGTTCGATCTACAACGAGTGACCTGAATCAACTGGTCCGAATGGTCAAACAAACCGTCTGTCATCCCATCGACACCGGCCTTTGATCAACATAGACAATCAGGTCGCCACATCCGTTAGCCTGGAGTTCTACACATGCATCCCCGCGTCCTTGAGGTCACTGAACGGCTTATCGCCCGCAGCCGCGCCACGCGTGAGGCCTACCTTGCATTGATCCGCGGTGCGGCCAGCGACGGTCCGATGCGCGGCAAGCTGCAATGCGCCAACTTCGCCCACGGCGTGGCCGGTTGCGGCAGCGATGACAAGCACAGCCTGCGGATGATGAACTCCGCCAACATCGCGATAGTTTCGTCATATAACGACATGCTCTCGGCGCACCAGCCGTACGAAGTCTTCCCCGAACTGATCAAGAAAGCCCTGCGCGAGATCGGCTCCGTCGGCCAGTTCGCCGGTGGCACCCCGGCGATGTGCGATGGCGTGACCCAGGGCGAACCGGGCATGGAACTGAGCCTGCCGAGCCGCGAAGTGATCGCGTTGTCCACGGCCGTGGCGCTGTCCCACAACATGTTCGACGGCGCGCTGCTGCTCGGCATCTGCGACAAGATCGTGCCGGGCCTGATGATGGGCGCGCTGCGCTTCGGCCATCTGCCGATGATCTTCGTACCGGGCGGGCCGATGGTCTCGGGCATTTCCAACAAGCAAAAAGCCGACGTGCGCCAGAAGTACGCCGAAGGCAAGGCGACCCGCGAGGAGCTGCTGGAATCGGAAATGAAGTCCTACCACAGCCCTGGCACTTGCACCTTCTACGGCACCGCCAACACCAACCAGTTGTTGATGGAAGTCATGGGCCTGCACCTGCCGGGCGCGTCCTTCGTCAACCCGAATACGCCATTGCGCGACGCCTTGACCCGCGAAGCGGCGCATCAGGTCACGCGTTTGACCAAGCAGAACGGTGACTACATCCCGATTGGTGAAATCGTCGACGAGCGTTCGCTGGTCAACTCGATTGTTGCGCTGCACGCCACCGGCGGCTCGACCAATCACACCTTGCACATGCCGGCCATCGCCATGGCGGCGGGCATTCAGCTGACCTGGCAGGACATGGCCGACCTCTCCGAAGTCGTGCCGACCCTGAGCCACGTCTACCCGAACGGCAAAGCCGACATCAACCACTTCCAGGCGGCGGGCGGCATGTCGTTCCTGATCCGCGAACTGCTGGAAGCCGGATTGCTCCACGAAAACGTCAACACCGTGATGGGCCACGGCCTGAGCCGCTACACCCAGGAACCGTTCCTCGACAATGGCCAGCTGGTGTGGCGCGAAGGCGTGACCGACAGCCTCGATGAAAGCATCCTGCGCCCGGTCGCCCGCGCGTTCTCGGCAGAGGGTGGCCTGCGGGTGATGGAAGGCAACCTCGGTCGTGGCGTGATGAAAGTCTCCGCCGTGGCCGTGGAAAACCAGGTCGTCGAAGCGCCAGCCATGGTGTTCCAGGATCAGCAGGACCTGGCCGATGCCTTCAAGGCCGGTTTGCTGGAGAAGGATTTTGTCGCAGTGATGCGCTTCCAGGGCCCGCGCTCCAACGGCATGCCGGAACTGCACAAGATGACGCCGTTCCTCGGTGTGTTGCAGGATCGCGGCTTCAAGGTGGCACTGGTGACTGACGGGCGCATGTCCGGCGCATCAGGGAAAATCCCGGCGGCCATCCACGTCAGCCCCGAAGCTTATGTCGGCGGCGCTTTGGCGCGGGTGCAAGAGGGCGATATCATCCGCGTCGATGGCGTCAAAGGCACCCTGGAGCTTAAGGTGGACGCCGAAGAATTTGCAGCGCGCACGCCGGCCAAAGGTCTGTTGGGCAACAACATCGGCACCGGTCGCGAGCTGTTCGGTTTCATGCGCATGGCCTTCAGCTCGGCGGAGCAGGGCGCCAGCGCCTTCACTTCTGCCCTGGAGACGCTTAATTGAAACTGGCTTTGGTCGGTGACATCGGTGGGACCAACGCACGTTTCGCGTTGTGGAAAAACCAGCAACTGGAATCGGTCCAAGTGCTGGCGACAGCAGATTTCCCCAGCCCCGAAGAGGCAATCAGCCTCTACCTTAGTGGCCTGGGGCTGGCGCCGGGGGCGATCGGTTCGGTGTGCCTGTCGGTGGCCGGTCCCGTGAGTGGCGATGAATTCAAATTCACCAACAATCACTGGCGCCTGAGCCGCAAGGGCTTTTGCCAGACCTTGCAGGTCGAGCAACTGTTGCTGGTCAACGACTTCTCGGCCATGGCCCTGGGTATGACCCGTTTGCAGCCCGGCGAATTCCGCGTGGTCTGCGAAGGTACGCCGGAGCCGTTGCGCCCGGCGGTGGTGATTGGCCCGGGCACAGGCCTGGGTGTCGGCACCTTGCTCGATCTTGGCGAAGGGCGTTTTGCCGCGTTGCCCGGCGAAGGCGGTCACGTCGATTTGCCGCTGAGCAGTCCACGGGAAACCCAACTCTGGCAGCACATCTTCAACGAAATCGGCCATGTCAGCGCCGAAACAGCCTTGAGTGGCGGTGGCTTGCCCCGCGTCTACCGGGCGATCTGCGCGGTGGACGGGCACACGCCGGTGCTCGACACGCCGGAAGCCATCACCGCTGCCGGGCTGGCGGGCGACCCGATTGCCGTGGAAGTGCTTGAGCAGTTCTGCTGCTGGCTCGGTCGCGTGGCCGGCAACAACGTGCTGACCACCGGCGGGCGTGGTGGCGTGTACATCGTGGGTGGGGTGATTCCGCGGTTTGCCGACTTCTTCCTCGAAAGCGGTTTCGCCCGCTGCTTCGCCGACAAGGGTTGCATGAGCGATTACTTCAAGGGGATTCCGGTGTGGCTGGTGACGGCGCCGTATTCGGGATTGATGGGTGCGGGTGTGGCGCTGGAACAATCCAGCTCCGACTGAAATGCAATCCACTGTGGGAGCGAGCTTGCTCGCGATGGCGGAGTGTCAGTCAACAAAGATGTTGAATGTAATGACGCC